>JBIKOZ010000120.1:0-5677 GCA_044357745.1 Limnohabitans sp.
CGTTGATGGGTAAGTCAGCGCAACGCCCGATGCGACCAGTACCCATCTTTCAACAAAATTTGTTTTGAGAATAAACCAGTTTTGCAAGCCGCCTGCCAGGGCCACAATGCCAGCCGAGGCTGTGAACACAATCCAAGCAATATCAGGCCAATTGGCCACGGCCAAATTCTTAACGTTGCCCATCAAGAGGAGCGCCACACCCGCCGGGTCGAGCACAAAGATAAAGGGCACCAAAATGGCAGGCGCCACATATTTCCAACTTTGAAATGTAGTCTTATAGGGATCGCCTTTACAGATTGCAGCGGCCGCAAAAGGTGACAAAGCTGTAGGCGGAGACACCTCTGACAGCACAGCGTAGTAGAAAATAAACATGTGCGCTGCATAGTCTGGCACGCCCAATTTGATCATGGCAGGCGCAGCAATCACAGCGCAAATAATGTAGGAGGCCGTCACAGGAACTGCCAAACCCACGATCCAAACCACCAAGCCTGTGAACAAGGCCGTTAAGAAAAGAGAGCCATCTGCATAGTCCAGCACGATGGCGCTGAACTTCAAACCGAGCCCTGTCAAAACGACCACACCCACGATGAGGCCGGCGCCCGCGCAAGTGGCCGCAATGGACAGCACTTGCGTGAAACCACCCGACAACGCTTCTGTTAATTTCGAGCGATAGAGCGTCTTCCAGAACGGCACCTTCCCTTGAAAAGCCTCATAAGGAATCATGGCTGCGTCAGAACGCAAGAAACTGGTGAACAGAGAAGCCACCGTGGCCCAAAACACTGACATGCTGGGCGAGAACCCCATGAGCATGAAGACCACAATAGAGATCAGTGAAAAGAAATGGAACCAGTACTTTTTAGTCAATGACCAAGCACTTTCAATGCTCTCAATTTTTTGCTCACTCATGTTGTATTTGCGTGCGTCGATGGTGACCATCACGTAGAGACCCAAATAAAACAAGAAAGTAGGCACCGTTGCCATCAGCAACACATCTAAATATGAGATTTTCAAAAACTCAGCAATTAAAAAGGCGGCCGCACCCAGCACGGGCGGCGAAATAATGGCGCCCAATCCGCCAGCTGCCAACAAGCCGCCAGCTGCATTTTTCTCATAGCCCGCCTTGGCCAACATGTCGTGCGCGACGGCACCTACGGTGACGGTGGTGGCAACACCTGAGCCCGAGGGCCCGCCCAATAAAAAGGAAGACAAGACAACCGTCTTTCCGACATTGGAGGTTTTACCGCCCATGATGGAGAAAGAGAAATCAATGAAAAATTTACCTGCGCCGCTGAATTGAAGAAATGCACCGAAGAGAGTAAATAAAATAATCAGGGTCGAAGAAACATCGATGGCGGTTCCAAAAATACCCTCCAGGGTCATGTACATAAAGCCCACCAAACGGGATACTTCATAACCCTTGTGCGTCCAAGGCGCCGGCAAATAATTGCCAAACAAGGCGTACAGCAAAAATGAAACCGTGACCGTCAGCAACACCCAGCCATTGGTCCGGCGCAGCGCTTCTAAAATTAGCAAGATCAGAATGCCACCAAAAACAATGTCCATGGTGAGTGGAAAAGTATTGCGGTCTGTAAAGTCATCGCCCCCCATCAAAGCATAGGCCAATGTGGACACTGCCAACAAGGCAAACGCAACATCCCAGACCATCAATCTATTTTTGAAGCGTGCGGCAATGGGGAAGGTTAAAAAGATGAAGACCAACACCATGGTGACATGGGTGGTCCGCAATACTTGAGCAGGAACGATGGCGTAGGCCGCATACAAATGAAACAAAGACATGAACACCGCAACAATGGTGAGCGCAACGCCCAAAAAACCCTTGTATTGGTTGGCGTCACCCTCTTCCTCCTTGATCAGCGCCTCGACGCGCTGACGAGTTTCGGCGTCGAGGGTGTCAGTGACCTGATCAGTCAAGCTTTCCGCCTTTTTCCTTGATGAACTTTTCGGCACCCGGGTGGAAAGGTACAGAAGTAGCAGCATTTTTCTGCGATGCTATTTTCACATTGGCGTACTCTTGATGAACTGCAATCAAATCTTTTTGATGGTCAAAAATGGCTTTCACAATTTTGTAAGCCTGATCATCAGACATGTTTCCGTTGGCAATCAGAATATTGGCAACAGAGGCCATTTTGTTGTCTGCACCCATGCCGGAATAAGTGGCTTGCGGTATGACATCCGCGTAATACAAGTTGCCCCATTTCTTATTCATTGCGGCAACGGCATCTGCATGGTCAATCATGCGAATTTTGATGCCCGGTGTGCTGGCCAAGTCGGTGACGGCGGCAGTGGGAAGCCCACCCACCCAAAAGAACGCATCAATTTTCTTGTCCTTCAAGGCATTGGCCGATTCAGCAACACCCAAGCGCTCACGGGTGACATCTTTCAGGGGGTCAAGGCCTGCGCCTTCCATCAATCTGAAGGCCATGACCTCGGTGGCACTGCCAGGGCTGCCTGCAGAGATACGCCGACCTTTTAAATCGGCCATGGATTTAATGCCTGTGGCCTCCGTCGTCACCACGTGCATGCGGTTGGGGTAAAGCACCAGCAAAGTTTTGACATCTACTTTGCGGCCTTTGAATTTTTCCTGACCCTTGGCGGCATCCAAAGCGGCGTCCACCATGGAGAAGGCCACATAGGGTTTGCCGCTTCCAATTAAGTTGAGGTTGTCTACGGAGCCGCCCGTTACCTCAGCGGTAGCCTGCATGCCAGAGACGTGCTTAGACAGCACATTGGCCAAGCCGCCCCCCATGGGGTAATAGACACCGCCGGTGCCACCTGTGGCAATGGAAATGTTTTGAGCCATCAAACTGCTGCTCGCAAGCAACGCCAGGGAAGAGAATAAATGGAGGAGTCTCATGAGCTTGTCCTTGAATATTGAATAAAGTCATCCTCTAGCATCTTCCTAGATGGCATGATTTTCAAGAGGGGTAGACCCTAATTTCTGTGGCATGGCTTTGGGTTAGCCTTGGCTAAAATGTGTCCGATCCGTTTAACAGTGAAGGTTTCCACTTGAACACCCCAAATACCCATACCGCACCAGCCAATGCTGACAGCAAAGCCATGCGGGGCGTGCTTTCGCCAGTCCTCACCCCGTTCCATGCCGACCTGTCGGTGCACAAGGAACTGCTAGCCGCCCAATGTCATTGGCTTTTGAAATGCAACGTTGGCTTAGCGGTGTTTGGCACGAACTCGGAAGGCAATTCATTGTCTGTGGGTGAGCGGTCTGATCTGGTTCAGTACTTGGTGGCCCAAGGGGTCGACCCACGGCGCATGATGCCCGGTACCGGTGGCTGCGCATTGCCCGACGTGGTGAGCCTCACCCAAGCGTGTTTGCGAGCCGGTGTACAAGATGTCTTGGTGTTGCCGCCGTTCTATTACAAAGGTGTCAGCGACGAAGGCTTGTTCTCTTTTTTCAGCGAGGTCATTGAGCGAGTTGGCGACAAGAACTTGCGTGTTTATCTTTATCACATTCCACCCGTGTCCCAAATTGGTTTCTCCATGGACTTGATTGAGAAGTTGATCGATCGATACGGGTCCGTCATTGCCGGCGCCAAAGACAGTGGCGGCCAGTGGGCAAATACGGCCGCCATGATCGAGCGTTTTTCGCATCGCGGCTTCTCAGTCTTTGCCGGCAGTGAGAATTTCTTAATGCGAACCCTGCGCGCGGGTGGCGCGGGATGCATCAGCGCCACCGCCAATGTCAATCCGGCCGCCATTTCCTCGCTTTGCAGCAACTGGACGGCCACCGATGCAGACGCGCAGCAACACCGACTTGACGTGGTGCGCGCGTTGTTTGCAGCCTTTCCCATGATTCCAGCCATGAAGGCCGCAGTGGCTCAAGTGACTGGCAAAAGCGACTGGAAACGAGTCCGTCCGCCCTTGATTTCATTGGACCCGACCCAGGAATTGGCATTGCTGAACTCAATGAAAGAGGCCGGATTTGAAATGAAAATCTGATTGCCAGGGTTTTAAGAGTCCACTTGAACCTTGGCATCTTTCACAACTTTGGCCCACTTTTGAGTTTCATTTCGCATGAATTCGGCAAAGCGCTCAGGTGAACCGCCACCATCTTCTGCGCCATATTGCTCAAATTTCTCGATCACATCGGGCATGGCCATGACGCGGTTCATGTCTTCATTGATGCGCTTCACAAAAGACGGGTTCATGCGGCCAGGGCCTACCAAGCCATACCAGGTGGTGGCGTCAAAACCGGGAAAGCCTTGCTCGTCCATGGTGGGCACATTGGGGTGACCTTTGGCGCGTTTGGCTCGAGTCTGGGCCAGCGCAATGGCTTTGCCACCTTTGACATGAGGTGTGGCAGAGGTCATGGTTTCAAAGCAATATTGAACTTGACCACCGATCAAGTCCGTGAGCGCGGGGCCTGATCCTTTGTAGGGCACGTGCAATGCATCGATGCCTGCGCGCAGCTTGAACATTTCAAGCGCCAAGTGTTGTGCTGAACCACCCCCCGCAGAGGCAAAGCTGATGCGGCCAGGGTTTTGCTTGCACAAGGCGATCAAATCTTTCACATTTTTAGCTGGCTGCGATTCATTGCAAATGAGCAAATTGGGTGTGACGCCCACCAAACCGATGGGCGAAAAATCACGCTCTACGTTGTAGCCCAGCTTGGGTTGCAAACTGACCGCCAAGGCATGGCTGTTGATGTGCGCCATGAGCAAGGTGTTGCCATCTGCAGGCTGCTTGGCAACAAAGTCAGCGGCAATCACACCGGCTGCGCCAGCCTTGTTTTCAATCACGATGGTCACGTTCCACATGGCTTGAAGTTTTTGGGCCAACACACGCGCCAACGCATCGGTACCGCCGCCTGGTGGAAACCCCACCACAATGCGAATAGGCCCTGATGGCAAAGTTTGGGCCTTGATCATGGGCGCGGCAAGTATCGTTGCAGATGCGGCCGTGGCTTGGAGGAGGGTTCTGCGTTTCATGGGGTTGTCCTTCAATTTTGAATGAGTGCGGGAACAGGGTTGGCTGAAAAATAATCCATCGCGGCTTGAACACCCGAGCCCTTGAGCTGAGCGCCGCTCAACTTCAAGCCCATCTCGCAAGCAGAGAGTGCGGCAATCAAGGTCAGGTCATTGCAATCGCCCAAGTGTCCAATGCGAAACATCTTGCCTTTGACTTTGCCAAGGCCGGTTCCCAAAGAACAATCAAAGCGTTCATAAATGATTTTGCGCACAGCGTCTGCATCGATGCCTTCAGGCGTCATCACGCCTGTCAAGATGGGTGAGTACAAGGCGGGGTCGGCACATTGAATGGGCAAGCCCCATGCACGCACGCCAGCACGAACGCCTTCGCCCCAGCGCAGGTGGCGCTTGAAAACGACATCCAGGCCTTGCCCCAAAATCATGTCGCAAGCTTCGCTGAGCCCGTACATCAAATTGGTGTTGGGGGTGTATGGGTAGTAGCCTGATTTGTTGATTTCCAGCATCTCATCCCAAGCCCAAAAAGATTTGGGCAGCGTAGATTTTTTGCTGGCATCAATGGCCTTCGGTGAAAGCGCGTTAAAGCTCATACCAGGCGGCAGCATCAAGCCCTTTTGCGAGCCACTGACAGTGACATCCACGCCCCATTCGTCATGTCTGTAATCGGCCGACGCCAAGCCTGAAATGGTGTCAACCATGAGCAGTGCAGGATGCTT
>JBIKOZ010000121.1:0-5656 GCA_044357745.1 Limnohabitans sp.
GATCATTGCCGATTCAGAAGATTGGGTGGTCGAGTCGACCCAGTCACGTTGGATTTTGATTCGCCTGCAAGTGCCCTATGACTCAGCATTGCCAGGCTCCTACCCGGTTCGTTTTCTCATTCAGGCTTCAGACGACGATCAAACTGTTCAAGACAAACTTGAAGAAAAATCAGTCTTTTTAATTCCACGCTAAGCATTCAGAAGGTAAATCATGAACACAAGCCCATTGACAAATGCAAGCGCATCTGCGGCCAAGCCTTGGTGGTCCTTTGGCATGGTCTGGATGATCATCGCAGGCCCTGCCGTGGTGGTGGTAGCGGCCTTTGCAACCCTTTATTTGGCCATCACCATTCCCGATCCGGTGCTGCCCACAGAGGCCGTGTCCTCGGCAATGCAGGCCCGTAACCATGCTGCTACCGGCGTTGTGCCGCAAAAGCTAGACAAAAAATAAATTGTCTGCATCCGTCAAAACTAAAAGAAGGAGACAAACATGTTGGCGCAAAGACTCATGTGGATCGTATGGCCCGCTTTTTTGGTAGCGGGGCTTTTGGAGGTGGTGGTATTCGCCATGTTTGACCCTGAAGACATGCACTGGTTTGGCCAGCAACTCTCACTGTCTAGGCAAGGCGTTTACACCGTGTCCTTCTTCGTCTTCTGGGCATTGACCATGGTCTCGAGCAGTCTGACCACGCTGCTATCGATGTCGCCTTTTGAAGTGAATCGTTGCCCTGTACCTGTAGACAAGCGACCCGCCAATTGCACTCAAGGCATTGACAGCTGCCGTTGAAGCTTTACAGCCGACTTTGCGTGACGTGCATCAATGGCACTGAGGCTGCGTGTTGACCAGGCGCTGGAGTGCCTCTGGGTCTAAGATTTTCACGTGACGTTGCTTCACTTCCACAATGCCATCGTCCACAAACTTAGAAAATGTACGGCTGACGGTTTCAAGTTTGAGGCCAAGGTAGCTGCCAATTTCTTCGCGTGTCATTCTCAAGACCAGTTCGGTTTGAGAAAAGCCGCGTGAGTGCAAGCGCTGAACCAAATTCAATAAGAATGCAGCCAATCGCTCCTCGGCACGCATACTGCCCAATAGGAGCATGACACCATGCTCTCGCACAATTTCGCGACTCATGATTTTGTGAACGTGATGCTGAAGGGCTGTGACCTCGCGCGATATTTCTTCAATGCGGTCAAAGGGCATGACACAAACTTCTGCATCTTCAAGGGCCATGGCATCGCAGCTGTGTTGGTCATTCACGATGCCATCGAGGCCAATGATTTCGCCCGCCATTTGAAAGCCTGTGACTTGATCGCGGCCATCTTCTGAGGCCAGGTATGTTTTGAAAAAACCTGTGCGAATGGCGTAAAGGGAAGTGAATTTCTCACCATTGCTGAACAAAGTGCTGCCGCGCTTGATCTTGCGTCGTATGGCAACCACTTCGTCCAGTCGTTTTAGATCGTGATCAGACAGGCCCATGGGCATGCAGAGTTCGCGTAAGTTGCAGTTGGAACATGCAACTTTGATGGCTTCGGGTTTCATGGCGTCCTTGGTTCAGGAAAATTGACATTGCGACAAGTCAAGCCTTGAGCTTATACCGACTTGAAGCTTTTGATTCACCTCAAGCTTTGATAAAACTCTTTTTTCCAATCAGATTGATTCCTTTTTGATCTATGTCAAGTTGATGGCGGGAGCTCAAAGGCACAGTTAATCCAATCTAAAAACATGCCAGCCTTTGAAAATTTCGTATGTCTTTTATAACTCCCGAATTGTTAACTCGGTTTGATGTGTCAGGCCCACGCTACACCTCATACCCTACCGCCGATCGATTTGTAGAGGCGTTCTCGCAAAATGACCTCCTGCAAACTCTAGGACAACGTCGGCATGGCATGGGTCAAAAAAGCTGGCCACTGTCAATCTACGTTCACATTCCGTTTTGTGAATCGCTGTGCTACTACTGTGCTTGTAACAAAATCATTACCAAGCACCATGAGCGGGCCGAACCCTACTTGCGATATCTGGCCAAAGAAGTTGAGCTTTATACCAACGCCATGGGCATGGGTCAGCTTGTCAGTCAATTGCATTTGGGCGGAGGCACCCCCACCTTTTTGAGTGACAGCGAGCTACGCGAACTCATGGCGGTTCTCAAACGAAGTTTTAGTTTTGCTGCAGGTGGTGAATATTCGGTCGAAGTAGATCCGCGCACAGTGAATGACGAACGTTTGGCCTTGCTGTTTGAGTTGGGCTTTAATCGATTGAGTTTTGGCGTACAAGACTTTGACCCCGAGGTGCAAAAAGCGGTTCATCGAATTCAACCGGTCGAGCAAGTCTTTGCACTGGTTGCATCAGCTCGCAAATTGGGTTTTGAGTCCATCAACATCGATCTGATTTACGGCCTGCCCAAACAAACGCCCGAATCATTTGATCGCACCTTGAAACAAGTCAACGAACTGCGCCCCGAACGCATTGCCCTTTATGCCTATGCGCATTTGCCGCAGCGCTTCAAACCACAGCGCCGAATTTTGGCAGCAGAGTTGCCCGCAGCCTCTAGCAAAATTACCATGTTGTCCAGGTCGATGGACGCCCTCATGAATGCGGGGTATGTTTATGTGGGCATGGATCACTTTGCTTTGCCGGATGATGCACTGGCTGTGGCCAAGCGGCAGGGCAGATTGCATCGTAATTTTCAGGGCTACAGCACGCAACCCGATTGCGATCTCATTGGTTTAGGAGTCTCTGCCATTGGTCGCATGTGCGCTACCTACAGTCAAAACGCCAAGACCATGGAAGAGTATGTTGACATGCTCGACCACAACCAATTGCCCATTGTGAAAGGTTTGGCCTTGTCGCGCGATGATCTGATTCGTCGCGCCTGGATCATGGCCATCATGTGCCAAGGCCATGTTCATTACGATGTCTTCAATGAAGCTTGGCTGATTGACTCCAAAAAATATTTCGCTGCCGAGTTGGGTCAATTGGACAGTTTGCAATCACAAGGTTTGGTAGAGCTCATGGACAGTGGTTTGCAAGTCACACCCATGGGATGGTTTTTTGTTCGGGGTGTGGCCATGGTCTTTGATAAATATTTACAAGCTGATCGCAACCGAACGCGATTTTCAAAAATCATCTAAAACGTTGACGATCGCTGAATGCAGACTTCCTTAGCCCTGACGGCCGCAGTGTGTGGGCATGTGTGGTGCTGCCTGTGCGGGCATGGGTCAGGTGGCGGCGGGGGCTCAGCAAAACAGAGCCCTGTTATCTTTTCAAGTGGGTCGCTTCTTAGGTTACAGCCTAATGGGAGGCTTGGCCGCCTTGAGTGTTCAGGCGCTGGGCTGGCTCACCGTTGAATCGGCAGCGCTCAGGCCTGTTTGGAGCATGTTGCATGTGGCGGCTGTTGTTTTGGGTTTGCTTTTGGTGTGGCAAGCCAAGCAACCGGTATGGCTTGACCAAAGCGCACAACATCTCTGGTCCAAAATTCGCGGTCTCAATGCCAATTCGGGCAAAGTGGCACCTCTTATTGTGGGCATCTTGTGGGCTTTCATGCCGTGCGGCTTGCTTTACTCCGCTCTGATGGTGGCAGCGCTTACGGGCAATGCCTTGGAAGGCGCGCTCACCATGTCCTGCTTTGCTTTGGGCAGCGGCCTGAGTTTGGGTTTTGCGCCTTGGTTGCTCTTGAAACTCAAAACCCTAGGTGATGGGGCTTGGGGTATTCGGTTGGCAGGCTTGGCACTGGTTGTCACTTCCGGCTGGGCATTGTGGATGGGCTTGGCGCACAACCAAGCCCCCTGGTGCGTGGTTTAAATCGTAAAGCCTTTATAAAACATGTAGGCTGCCAACACATAAAGCACACTGGCAAATGCACGCTTGAGTTGTTTGACAGGCAATTTGTGTGCAGCGCGCGCGCCGACGGGGGCCATAAAAAAGCTGGAACTTGCAATGACTACCAATGCGGGAATCCATATATAGCCAATGCTGTGCTCAGGCAAATTGGGCACGTTCTGACCGGCCACGACATACCCAATCACATTGGCCAAGGCAATGGGAAAACCCAATGCGGCGCTGGTGGCCACTGCGTTGTGAATGGCGATGTTGCACCAGGCCATAAACGGAACACTGATAAAACCGCCGCCTGCGCCCACCATGCCAGACAAAAAGCCAATGACACCACCGGCACCTAACAAACCGGGCGTGCCTGGTACTTGACGATTGGGTGCGGGTTTTTTGTCCAAGATCATTTGAGTGGCGGAGAAGCCAACAAACAGGGCAAAGAACAGGGCTAAGTAAGAGCCCTTGAGTGCAGCAAATGCACCCATGCTGGCGATGAAGCTGCCCATCACAATGCCGGGTGCAAGTACCTTGACCAAGTCCCAACGAACTGCACCCTTTTTGTGGTGCGCACGAACACTGGAAATTGAAGTGAAGATGATGGTGGCCATGGAAGTGGCAATGGCCATTTTGATGGTCAAGTCGGGTGACACGCCTTGGGCATCAAGCATGTAGGTGAGAAAGGGCACCATGATCATGCCGCCGCCAATGCCAAGTAGCCCTGCCAAGAAGCCAGTCAGGATACCTAATGCGCCTAATTCAGCAATGAGAGTCGGTTCTAAAAACATGTGAATCAGGCTTATTGAAAGTGAAAAAAGGTGTCTGCAAGTGCCACTGGACCGGCATCCTGAACCGGGGTTCAGGTGGGCTAGGTCAGACTGGCGTTGGGTTCATCTGACGCGAGATGCTCACGCTCACCAGACGATGTTCCAGGCCCGGGCTCTAAGAGCATTGGTTCAAGGAAATATAAAGCCCAGCATGCACTGCAGACACTTCGGATTGTAGGCTTTCACGGACGGGGTTGCAGGTGCGGCCAGAATGGCCGTCCAAAGGGCTTAGATCAGTTGCCCGTCTTGGTGCAAAGCTTGGTCTAGCTTTTTCAAGAGGAGTTCAAGGCGCTGATTGTCAGAAGTGCTGATGGCGCTGGTGTTACTTGTAACTGATCCAGCTGTAACGCCTGGCTTTTCATCAGCGCTGGCTTCGTTTTGTTCAAAGGCCAAGTTGAGGGCCGCCAGAACGGCAATGCGGTCGCGGGCTTTGATCTTGCCGGCATCGCGGACCTTGCACATGGCCAAATCGACCTTTTCCACAGCGGCCAACAGCTTGGACTCTCCCCCCTCGGGGCAACCCAAAAGGTAGCTTTGCCCCATGATTTGAACTTCAAGTTGTTTGGTGCTCATGAGTCTGCGTCAGTGGGAGAATTTTGAGGCAGGCGCTCAATGAGCGCGTCCACACGCGAACGTGCGGCTGCCAGTTTAGATTTAAGGAGATCGCGTTCGTGTGAAATGGCCAACACCTGCTGCTGTAGCAGGGCATTGGTTCTTTGCAACTCTTCGTGCCTGAGCAACAAGTGCTCGACGCGATCTGCAATCTGGTCGACGGTAGTTGGATTCGCCATGTCAGATAAATTGTTATTTGGCACATTGTAGGGTTTGTGCAAGCTGATATCTTACAATGCCATTTGTTGGTGCTCGAGCCTTGGTTCACAAGGCTCAGTTCAACGGGAAGCAGGAGAGAAGACCCTTACAGGGCGATCTTGACCTGCGCTGCCCCCGCAACGGTCAGCAGACGGGTTTTTTTTAAGCCCCGCTTTCATCGAAAGCCACTGAATGC
>JBIKOZ010000122.1:0-5636 GCA_044357745.1 Limnohabitans sp.
TTTAATGACCTTGGCCAATTCCGTTTGTAGTTTGATGATGACGTCTGGCGGTGTTCCTGTTGTGACGAAAACCCCGTACCAGGTACTCATCTCAAACCCTGTGACACCCGCTTCGGCCAAGGTGGGTACATTGGGCAATTCTGAAGAGCGCTGAGAAGTTGTCACTGCCAAGGGCTTAAATTTGCCTGCTTTGATTTGTCCCATTGCCGATGAGGTTGTGTCAAACATGATCTGAACATTGCCAGCAATGATGTCTAAGTGAGCTTGCGCGCTGCCCTTGTAGGGTACATGAATGCTCTTGACCCCTGCTGCAATGTCAAAGCCTTCGCCAGCAATGTGTTGCGTGCTGCCTACGCCAGAAGACGCATATTTAAAGTCATCCGGTTTTGCTTTCATCAGCGCAACCAATTCTTTGACATTATTGGCGGGAACGTTTGAGCCTACGACCAAGACATTGGGAACTGTGACTACCAATCCTATCGGTGTTAAATCCTTCATGGGATCAAATGACAACTTGATCAGATGTGGCGCGATGGCTTGCCCAGTATTGGTTGCAACCAAAAGCGTGTGTCCATCGGGTGCCGCTTTGGCAGTGAGATCTGCGGCAATGGTGTTGGATGCACCCGGTTTATTCTCCACAATGAACGTGCCTTTGAAAGAGTCTGACAATTTTTCAGCCAACATGCGCGCAATGATGTCGGTCCCACCACCTGCACCTGCGCCCACCATGAGTTTGACGGGCTTGGTGGGATAGGTTGTTTGGGCCTGTGCATTGAGCGTTAACAAAATGGCCGAAGCAAAAACGGCTAGGTATTTTTTCATACGGTCTCCTTTGGATTTGTAAAAAGATTAAAAATTATGCATTGTGTTGTTGGTGATTTTTTCCCATGCGACAAGCCAAATCGAAGGCGTTGAACATGGCTTGTGGATTGGCTAAGTTTTGACCCGCAATGTCGTAGGCCGTACCATGAGCGGGCGTTGTGATTGGGACAGGCAAGCCACCGTGCACCGTCACACCTTTTTCAAAGCCCATGAGTTTCATGGCAATTTGGCCTTGATCGTGGTACATGGTGACCACGCCGTCGTAGCCACCTTCTTTTCGAATGGCGCGAACAAAGGCCGTGTCTGCAGGGAAGGGGCCGTCTGCTGGAATGCCAGCTGTGTTGGCCATTTCTACACCGGGCGCAATGATTTTAATTTCTTCATCACCGTAGTTGCCATTGTCGCCGTTGTGCGGATTAAGTCCACATACGGCCAGCCGTGGTTTAGATTTGCCCGAAGCTTTTAAGGCGTTTGCAATCATCTCGATAGACTCAAACACCTTCTGACTGCTGAGCAAACTGCTGACTTCTTTGAGGGGCACATGGGATGTGACGCGCGATGTCCAAAGGTCTTGCAACACATTGAGTTCGCCGCAGACCCCTTTGTAATTGAGGAATTCTGCAAACCAGCGCAACTCATCTTCTTGATGCATGCCACCCATTCGCAGTGCGCTTTTGTTGAGCGGCGCAAAACAAAAGGCGTGGGCTTTGCCATCACGCACCAAAGAAACGCCTTCTGCCAATGCTGCAATCATGTATGCGCCGTTTTGGGCATCGTAAATGCCTTTGGGAAAAGGAGCGGCACTGAAGCCAGACCATTCATGCCACGAAACATGAGGCGGAGCTTGGACACTGTCTTTTTGTCCGATCAAAATAATTTTGGCTGCCAGTTGGGACGTGCTGTGGTTGAAGAGCTTTTGGACCAACTCGGGGCCGATGCCAGCAGGATCACCGGTGAAAAGTGCAATGGTGAGATGTGTCATATCAAGATTTGAGTTGAAGAGTTAAGTGTCAGTTCTCAAACTATTGCGCAATGAAATAGCGTTGGACATCCAATAATTTGGTAATCTGTAATTACGGATTCCAGTATAGTGAATCTCGTAGAATCCACGACATCCGTTAATACCCTCAGTTTTTTGAATGACAGCCAATGGCCATCAAGGATCCAATTATTAGGACCTCTTTGCACACAGAGGTCACCGCACGCTTGCGCAGTTTGCGTTACAGCGGTAACAGCACAACCGAAAACTGGCAGGGAGCTTTACAAGATCATGAACTCATTGCACAAGCACTGGCGCAGCGCGATATGAAGAAAATCAAGAAAGCCGTCAACAATCACTTTGCAAACACGATTCAAAGAGTTGCGAACAGCATCAATCCTTCATCATGAACCATTCCTTACCAACTCAAGCGCCCAATCCTTGGAGTTTCTTGCCATTTGCGCTAACGATTTTCACAAGCGCTTTTTTGTTGTTTCAGGTTCAGCCCTTGGTCAGCAAACAAATCTTGCCATGGTTTGGCGGAAGTCCTGCCGTTTGGACCACGGCCATGCTGTTTTTCCAAACACTGTTGTGTTTGGGCTATCTGTATGCCCATGCTTTAGCCGCCTTGCCCTCCCGGAAAACCCAGGCGCGTATTCATGTGGTCTTGTTGGTGGTGGCGGCCTTGCTGGCTGCCAGAGTGCTGCCCGGTGCGGAACTTCGGCCTGAGTCACCTGATTCACCTGTGTTCCAGGTGCTGCTGATTCTGGGGGCCAGTGTGGGCTTGCCGTATTTTTGTTTGGCGACCACTGGGCCTTTGGTTCAGCACTGGTTCACCAGCACGGCACACACCTCATCGGTTTTTCGTTTGTACGCGTTGTCCAATGTTGGTTCGTTCTTGGCACTTTTGTCTTTTCCTTATGTTCTAGAGCCTTGGCTAGAGCAGCAGGAAATGGGGCATCTATGGACCGCCGGTTTTTGGGTGTTTGCCTTGCTTTGTTTGCCGGTGGCTTTGGGTGCATGGCAAAATAATTCGCCTGTCAGCGTCGCCCATGTTGATACGACAAAGGATGTTTCCAACAAGCAGGAGAGCGCAGTCACAATCATGCAGAGTTTGCTGGTCCAACGCATGACCTGGGTGGCTTTGCCGGCATTGGCCTCATTGGTTTTCATCGCAGCCACTGATCAGATCAGCCACGATGTGGCGCCTGAGCCAAGGCTTTGGGTTTCTACGCTGGGTTTGTATTTGTTTACTTTCATCCTGACTTTTGACCACCCCCGGTGGTATCGCCCCAAATTTTTTGCATTCCTCACGCTGGTGATGTTGCTGGCCACGTCTGGGTTGAGCGACATACCGAATTGGCTTGGTATTGAGTGGGACTATGGCGTCAATGAAGTACGTTGGTCGCATTACGCTTTGTTGTTTGTGGTGTGCATGCTGTGCCATGGCGAGTTGTACCGACGCAGGCCCTTAGATACGCGTCGACTGACTGAGTCTTACCTGTGCATGTCAATTGGAGGGGCATTTGGGGGCTTGTTTGTGACCCTCGTGGCCACCCAATTCTTTGACGATTATCACGAATGGTTGATGGCGCTGGTTCTGGTGGCTTTGTTGGCTTGCCATGTGTTGTTTCGCTTTAGCGTTCAGTCCCGTGGCCATGTACGTCATGCCGTCGGTGCTGTGACGGCAGTGGCCATGGTGGTTTTGTTGTATGTCATGCAGAACCCATGGTCTTGGCGTGAGGTTCGCAACGAAGACCGTACCGAAGTTTTACTCGACCAAGTCCGAAACTTTTATGGCACTGTCTCGGTGAAGGAGCGACGGTTTGTATCGGAACCCGAGCTCAATGATCGGGTATTTTTCAGCGGCAATGTGACCCATGGTCAGCAGTTTCTTTCTGACGCGCTTCGTCATGTGCCCACCACTTACTATGCACGAGACAGCGGTATCGGAGAGACGTTGCAGTGGGCCATGGGCCAAAAACCGTCGCTTTCGGTTGCTTTGATTGGTTTGGGTGCTGGCACTTTGGCCAACTATGCCCGCCAAGCCGATGCCTATGACTTTTATGAAATCAACCCTGCGGCCGTGCGAATTGCGCAGGCGTGGTTTGACAACTTGTCGACCTGTAAAGCGAGTGAGCAGAATATTTTGTTGGGTGATGCCAGATTGCGCATGGCGCAGCTGCCCAACGACAAGTTGTACGACGTGATTGTGCTCGATGCTTTCACAGGTGGAGCGGTGCCCATTCATTTGTTGACACGAGAGGCGTTTGATATTTATCGCGCCCACCTGAAACCAGATGGTCATATCGCTATCAATATCACCAATGCTTATTTGAATCTTTACCCGATTGTGAAAGCCCAAGCCGAAGTTTTGGGCATGGCCTACCGGCACAAATACCAAGCCGTAGATGAGGAGCGCAACGTGAGAAGGAATCTGCACTTCATCATGACGCGTGACCAGGCCTACCTGAAGGTGTATCCCTCGGTCAATCGCGAAGACCGAGACGATCAGGGTCGTTTACTCACACAGGAGCCCTACGACCAGCCTGGGTTGAGATTGTGGACCGACCAGTTCAGCAGCATTGCGCCGATTGTTCGGTAACTCGCCGGTCGTTCACGTTTTACGACTTTGTCTTTACACCTGACAAGAACAAGCGCAGAAAAAATAAGCCCATTCCAAGCATGAACACAAATCCGATAAAGCTCATGAGGCCATAGTTCAAGAGTCCCAGAACGGATCAAGCTTCTTGGTGAAACTACTCAAGTTTTCAAAAAAAGGTAGCGCGCCACCTTCAACGGCATGAAACTGCCAGTTGGTTTTGTCTTCAACCGAATGGCGGCCACGGTAATCGGTGAAATCTCCGCGAGTGGCCATCGATACCCAGACTGGACCGTCCAGGCTTTCGTAAAGATGGTTGATATCGGTGCTGAATAAAAAGGCTGACACAAAATAGAAGGGCGCGTTTGCAGCGCCAGGCTGTCTGGATGTCAGCAAACAATAGCGCCAAAATATCTCGTCGATATTTTCAGTGCCCCAAGCACCTTTTAAAAAATATCGGATGACGCTGGGTCGGGTCAGGCTGTTAAAAATACCTTGGCGCCAAAAGTCCAAGGTCAGTAATCGATACAGCCAAGGCAAACCTAGCGTACCGCCGGCTGGCCCGTAGCGCAGTTTTTTTCCTCTAAAACCGGTGGGGCTGACCAGTGCAAGTCGCCTAATACTGTGGGGTGCCTCGTATTTGGCGCGTGCAGCAAACTCGGTCGAGAGCGACACTGCCAACACATCTGCAACTTTACCGCCGTTTTCAGATTGGATGATTGCAAGCGCAGCGTGCAATGCGTCAGTCATCAAGCGCGGTGTGTAAGAACGGTCACTGCGGTCAGAAAAACCAAAACCTGGAAGTTCAATGGCGTACACCGGACGCTGTTGCCGATAATGTGTGAACAAGGGTTCAACTTCGGCGGCCGAGGCCGCAGCGTTAATGCTGTGAATGAGCAACAACGGTGGTAGGCCGCTGGCTTCGCCTTGAGGCCCGGCACTGTAAATGCTGATGCTGCCCACCGGAGAGTCCATGTCGCGCCTCAGTGCAGACAAGGCGGGTGGCAATGACGACGACATTGAAAGGGAGAATGATTGGTTCACCGGTCAAGGCTTTTTTCTCGCGCCCGCAAAATCAGCAGTGCCAAAACGCCGCTGGCAATGAGCCCCATGGAGACATGGATGGCTTTTTGAGAGATGGCATAGGTGACGCTGGAGTAGGTCAGCCACGCACAGGCTGCGCAAAAAATAAGGGGAAGCACTGGGTATAGCGGCACCTTGAAGGGGCGAAGT
>JBIKOZ010000124.1:0-5624 GCA_044357745.1 Limnohabitans sp.
CACTTTCCCATCGCTGCTGCCAAGCTTTGTCACTGGGCGCTGCAGCGGCTCGAAGCGTCACTTCACGCTTGCAAACAAGGCCGCGTCGAGCACAAATTTCGTCCAAGGCGTGCAGAACATCGCGCTCGAGTGCATCGCGCTGAGGGTCTGTGGGTGCGCGCATGTCCATGGAGAAAAGGCAACGACCTGGCACGACATTGATAGAGCCATTGGGTACTTGAAGTTGACCGATGGTGGCCACGGAGTCGCCATCAGTCGCAGCCCGCTGTTCCATGAACAAGGCCAACTCTGCCACCGCATTGGCCGCATCACGGCGGCGGTTCATCGGGGTGGTGCCTGCGTGGCTTGCCACACCGATCATGTCGCAGACATATCGAACGCTGCCATTGATCGAGCTAACAACGCCCAAGGGCAGGTTCAATTCATTGAGCACAGGGCCTTGCTCGATGTGAACTTCAACGAAGCCTAAATAATCCGTGGGATTGCGTTTGATTTTTGGAATGTCTTTTTCATTCAGTCCGGCACGAGACATGGCTTCGCGCATTGAAATGCCATCGACATCAAGTTGATTCAGCCAATCAAAATTGAATTGACCCACCAAAGCACCAGCGCCTAAAAATGTCGCCTTATAGCGTTGGCCTTCTTCTTCAGAAAATCCGACTACTTCAAGACCAAAGGGAAGGCGTTTTTTTTCTTGGGCTAATTTTTGAACGCAGGCGATGGGGACAAAAATACCCAATCGGCCATCGTGCTTGCCGCCATTGCGAACGGTGTCGTAGTGGCTTCCGGTGAGGAGGTATTGGGCGCCCTTCGCAGCAGGGTGGTAGCGGCCTACAACGTTGCCAACGGCATCGACAAAAACCTCGTCAAATCCAGCGCGCTTCATCGTGTTTTGAAGATCTGCACTACAGGCCAAATGAGCTTCTGTGAGGTAGGTCACTGTCAGTTGGCCATTCTCTTTGAACCCCGGATCGCTGTGCTGCGCCAATTCTTCTTGCCAGTCCCAAACTTGCTGACCTTGTGTGGGAAAGCAGGCGGTTTTGTCGTTCAGGCGAATTTCAACGATGCGGTGAATGTTGCGCAAACATTCTTGCAACTCAAAATCGGGATGGCCATGCAGGCGTCTTTCAAACGTTGCAATGATTTGATGTTTGTTCAAACCCAAGCCGCGAGGTCCGCGCACTGCCAAAGTAAAAGGCCAGCCAAATTTTTGCTTGTAGGCCGCATTCAAGGTTTGAATTTTTTCGAACTCTGCTGGTGTGCACGCTGTGAGGCCAGCTTTGCTTTGTTCGTGGGTTGACTCAGCGGTGAGCTCCTTGCGAACCATGGCCTTGCCAGCGAGTTCAGGGTGCGCTTGAATGAGTGCAATTTGAGCATCTCGACCGGCATCTTGCAGCATTTGAGTCATGCTGTGCTTCAAGTGGGCCCACGATACAAAAGGTCGTTGCTGAAGCGCACGCTCTGCAATCCAGGGCGAATGCTCGTAAAGGCCATCCAGCAGTTGGCTGGCCTCTTGCAGGGATGCAGAATTTAGCTGTTCAAGAGTCAGGTTCATGGTGTGTAGGGGTGCGTGGCTTTCCAATGTCGCGCAATGTCCAGGCGGCGACAGACCCAGACGTGGTCGTGGGCTTGGATGTGGTCTAAAAATCTTTGCAAAGCGGTGATGCGTCCAGGCCGCCCTAACAAGCGGCAATGCATGCCAATGCTCATCATCTTGGGACGATTCAAACCTTGCGGATCGCCTTCTTTGTAGAGGGCATCGAAGGTGTCTTTCATGTACTGAAAAAACGGATCGGCGTGAGAATAACCCTGGGGTAAAGCAAACCGCATGTCATTGCAATCTAAGGTGTATGGCACGATCAATTGGGGTGCTATTTGGCCATCACTCTTTTCAACCTTCATCCAAAAAGGCAGGTCGTCACCGTAGTAGTCTGAGTCGTATTCAAAGCCACCAAAGTCTGCAACCAAACGCCGCGTGCGCGGACTGTCGCGGCCGGTGTACCACCCCAGTGGCCGCTCGCCGCTGAGCTTTTGCAAGATGTCCATGGCTTCAGCCATGTGCGCACGTTCGGTGGCTTCATCAATGTTTTGGTAGTGAATCCATTTCAAGCCATGGCAAGCAATGTCGTACCCCAACGCTTGGAACGCAGCCAGCAGGTCGGGGTGCTTTTGCAGGGCAGTGGCCACACCAAAAACCGTCAAGGGTAATTTGCGCTTTTCAAACTCGCGCAAAATTCTCCAAACACCGGCACGGGAACCATATTCGTAGATACCTTCCATGCTGATGTGGCGATCTGGATAAGCGGCAGGACTGAACATTTCAGACAAAAACTGCTCAGAGCCTGCATCGCCATGCAACACGGAGTTTTCGCCGCCTTCTTCGTAATTCAAAACAAACTGCACGGCCACGCGAGCTTGTCCGGGCCATTGCGCATGGGGCGGTATGCGGCCGTAACCTTGGAGGTCGCGGGGGTAGGGCGCCGTTGCGTCGTAGGCTGAGTAGGTCATGACAAGGCCAATGCAATATCGTGGGTGGGTATTTTTTTGTGGAAGCTCAAGCTCTGCTCTACAAAGCCAAGGTGTTCTTCCATGAGGCGGGCTGCCAAATCGGCGTCTTTCTGGGCCATGGCTTCCACGATGGCGTCGTGTTCATGGGCTGAGTGTTGTGCAGCGTTGAGGGACTGGTACATCAGGGTGATGAGTGAGCAGCGAGATATGAGCTCCCCCAAAATTTGCGCCAACACGGGATTTCCCATGAGCTCTGCAATGCGAACGTGAAAATCACCCAGCAACTCAGTGCGACCCCTGACGTCTTCTTGGGAGATGGCTTCTTTTTCTTGTTTGGTGTGCGCTTTCAGTGCGCGAATTTTGGCGGGTGTGATGTCGCGCACAAATTCACGCGTCATTTGAATTTCCAACATGCGTCTGACCGCAAAAACTTGCTTGGCTTCTTCGGCCGAGGGGGCCGCCACAAATGCGCCCCGTGCCGGCTCCATGCGGATGAGTTTGTTTTGGGACAACTGAAACAAGGCTTGCCTGACCAATGTGCGAGAGACGCCGAAATGGGTGGCCAGCTTTTGTTCAGCCAATTTGGAACCGGGCATGAGCCGATGTTCCACGATGGCTTTGGTCAGTGCGCTCACAATAGCGTGTGTTGAAGAGGGTTCCATGCGGAATCATGATAGCTTCAAATGTTAAAAGTGTATACACTTTCGGTAGACAAATTTAAGGAAATTCACCATGGGTTTGAGTACGCATGTTTTAGACACGATGCATGGCTGCCCCGCAGCGGGCATGCAAGTTAGCCTCTACACCACGGAGGGTCAATTTGCCACCTTGGTTAAAAGCTTCAGACTCAATGCGGATGGCCGAAATCCGGATGGCCCTTTGTATGACAACGCTGGCTTGCAAAAAGGAACCTATCGGCTTACTTTTGATGTGGCGGCTTATTTCAAGGCCAAAGGGGTTCCCCTTCCTGAACCCTCATTTTTGAACTTGGTGACCCTTGATTTTGGCGTGGCCGACGTCACCCAGCACTACCACGTGCCCCTCTTGGTCAGTCCTTGGAGCTATTCGACCTACCGAGGTTCTTAGGTTCTCAACTATTTCTCATGCAAGTTGCACGAGAGCAAGTCGAAATCAATAAAATGATTCACAAGACCCTATAACAAATTAATTCCATCATGAGCCAAGTGACCAACACAGTGCGTTTTGTGCTTGACGGCAAAATCGTTGAAGCCCAAGGTGTGCGCCGCACCACCACCGTTTTAGATTACCTGCGCGAGCAACTGCAGCGCACAGGCACCAAGGAGGGATGTGCGGAGGGTGATTGCGGGGCCTGTGTGGTCATGGTCGGTGAACTCAATGGCAGCGGCCAAGGGGTTGATTACAAAGCCGTCAACAGCTGCATTCAGTTACTGCCTTCCCTCGATGGCAAATCCATCAAGACTGTTGAGAGCTTGAAAAAAGCCGATGGTGCTTTGCACCCCGTGCAAAAAGCCATGGTCGATTGTCATGGCTCGCAGTGCGGTTTTTGCACCCCAGGCATCGTCATGAGTTTGGTGAATCTGGTGCAAGTCAATCCCAATCCGCAGCGCCAAGAAGTCAGCGACGCCCTCAGTGGTAACTTGTGCCGCTGCACAGGCTACGCCCCCATTTTAGAAGCCGCATCCAAAGCGTGTGGCAATCAAGCTGCGCTCAAATTGGACGATTCAGCAGATGTGCCCTTGTTGAAAGAAATTCAACGTGCGGACACTGCAACGCTGAGTTTGGAAGGCGACATCATTGTTCAACCCGTGGTGCGCACGCGCAAAGGCAATGAATTTGTGTCGCCCGCCACCATTGCCGAGGTGGCCGATTATTTGGTCAAACATCCCGCGGCCACCTTGCTCGCTGGCAGCACCGAAGTGGGCTTGCAAGTTAACAAACAGTTCTCACGTCCTGATCACATTGTGTATTTGGGCAATGTGTCAGAACTCAAGCAAGTCAAAGACACGCCTCAGGCTTGGCACATCGGCGCTGTGGTTTCGCTTACCGAAGTTGAAGGCTTGGTGCTCAAGGTCTATCCCGATTTTGCCGAAGTGTTGCGCCGCTTTGGTTCGCCTCCCATCCGCTCAACCGCCACATTGGCCGGCAACATTGCCAACGGTTCTCCGATTGGCGACTCGATGCCTTGCTTAATGGCATTGGGTACCACGCTGACATTGCGCCGTGGCGACAAAACGCGCACGGTGTCTTTGGACAAGTTTTACACAGGCCAAAAACAAAGCGTGTTGCAAGCTGGTGAGTTCATTGAAGCGGTGGTGTTGCCCAAGCCACAAGCGGGGCAAGTATTTCGCGCGCACAAAGTGAGCAAGCGTTTTGAACAAGATATTTCTGCCACATGCGCGGCCATCAGTTACACCTTGAAGGCCGGCAAGTTGAGCAACGTGAAACTGGCCTACAACGGATTGGCGCCTTCTCCTTGCCGTGCACCTCAATTGGAGGCGGTGTTGGAAGGTCAAGCGCCTGCTGATGTCACGGAAGCCGCGCTGGACGCTGCCATTGCCGCCAGTTTCGTAGCTCGCGATGGGTTGCGCGCAACATGGGCTTATCGCTCTTTGGTGGCACGTAACTTGGTGCTTGATTTCATTGAACAACAAACAACTGAGGTGGCTTGAATGAACGCGCCTATTTCTTTGCACAATTTGTTACCTGCCTCCGGTCTTCAACAAGGCACTGAGGTGGTCCATGAGTCTGCGCATTTGCATGTGACAGGCTCTGCAACGTTCACGGATGACATGCCCGAGTTGGCCGGTACTTTGTATGCGGCTTTAATTCTGTCACCTGTCGCGCACGGCGAACTCATTGGCGACGGTATTGACCGTGAAGCCATTTTGAAAGAACACGGCGTGGTGGCGGTGTTCACCGCCAAAGACATTCCGGGTGAAAACAATTGCGGCCCCATCGTTCACGATGACCCCTTCTTGGCTGTTGGCAAAGTGGAGTTCATTGGGCAGGTGGTGGCTGTGGTGGTGGCGCGCGACATGTTGTACGCGCGTGAAGCGGCGAAAAAAGCAAAAGTGTTGGTGAAAGAACTCAAGCCCATTCTCACCATTGAAGAGGCCATGGCCGCACAGAGCTTC
>JBIKOZ010000123.1:0-5624 GCA_044357745.1 Limnohabitans sp.
GCCATGTGCAAACCGTGCATGACATGCGATTAGATTGCGACAACGATGTGGTGCTCCTTAAAGTCACACAACTGGGGCATGAGCCCGGCATTGCCTGCCATACCGGCCGTCACAGTTGTTTCTTCCAGGTGTATCAAAATGGCGAATGGGTCGCCACCGAACCGGTTTTGAAAGACCCCGAATCTATTTACAAGTGAGCACTCGTTGCCAATATCATGAGTTCAACCGATGCCCTGGCCCGTTTAGCGGCCGTGATTGAAAGTCGCAAACCGGTCAACGGAGGCGATCCCGAAAAAAGCTATGTAGCCCGTTTGTTGCACAAAGGGCCAGACGCCTTTTTGAAAAAAATTGGCGAAGAAGCGACAGAAACAGTTATGGCGGCCAAAGACATGGACCATGGCGGCGAAGCGCACAAGCTGGTGGGCGAGGTGGCCGACCTGTGGTTTCACAGCATGATTGCCTTGGCGCACTATGGTTTGTCGCCCGCCGATGTGGTGGCCGAACTCAGTCGACGTGAGGGCTTGGGTGGTCTGGAGGAAAAAGCCCTGCGCAAAGCGGAACAACGTGAAAAATCAGGTGAATGATGCAAGATCCTAACTGCCTCTTCTGCAAAATCATTGCGGGAAAAATCCCCTCCAAGAAAGTCTTCGAAGACGAGCATGTTTATGCATTCCATGACATCGCCCCTTGGGCGCCGGTCCATTTCTTGATGGTGCCCAAGCTGCATATTCCGTCCATGGCTCAAATAACCCTAGAACATACGGCCTTAATGGGACATTTGTTGGCCTTGGCCCCCAAACTGGCTTTGGAGCAGGGTTGCAACCCTTACCCCGAGGGTGGCTACAGAATTCTGACCAACACCGGATCCGAAGGTGGGCAAGAAGTTCACCATCTGCATTTCCATGTCATGGGCGGGCCACGTCCATGGCTTCGGGGTTAAACGCTTAGAATCGCATTAAATTGTTAGGAGAAATTCATGGGTTCATTTTCAATTTGGCATTGGCTCATCGTTTTGCTGATCGTGATCATGGTATTTGGCACGAAAAAGCTCAAAAATATGGGTTCTGATTTGGGTGGTGCTGTCAAAGGTTTTAAAGACGGGATGAAAGATCCCAACGCCAACGCCAGCGCTGAAGAAAAGCCTGCTGGACAAGTAGCAGCTTCTGCCACGGTCGAAAAAACCACGATTGACGTGGAAGCCAAGACGAAGTCTTGATTTGATCGATCTCGGCATTTCCAAAATAGCCCTCATCGGGGTGGTGGCGCTCATCGTCATCGGCCCTGAGAAGTTGCCGCGCGTGGCGCGTACTTTGGGCAATCTGGTGGGCAAGGCCCAGCGTTACATTTCTGATGTGAAAGCTGAGGTCAACCGCACCATGGATTTGGACGAGCTGAAAAAAATGAAGGAATCGATGGAAGATGCTGCGCGAGAAGTAGAAAGCTCCGTTCAGACCACCGCCATCGATTTTGAAAAGCAGTGGAATGACAGCACGGCCGAAATAACCAATGATCCCAGTACACCTAGGTGGGAGCCCCCGCCCCCCGTTTACAAGCACCCCGGTAAGAAGTTTCGTCTGAAACAAGGCGCGATACCGCAGTGGTACAAAGCCCGCGCAGGGGTAAGAACCAAAACATTGTCGGGTGCCGCCAGAGTGGCGCGTTACCGACCTACCAGACTGAGTTAATCCGCAGTGTCCGACTCCACCCCCAAACCTGAAGACGAATTGGTTGGCACCGAGCAGCCCTTTGTAACGCATTTGTTGGAGCTCCGTGACCGTTTGGTCAGGGCCATGGCAGGCATCGGCGTGGCCGCCGGCATTTTGGCCATCTTTCCAGGACCTGCTGAGCTTTACGATTTGTTGGCCGCACCTTTGGTGGCCAATTTGCCAGCAGGCGCCACACTGATAGCCACTTCGGTCATTTCGCCTTTCATGGTGCCCCTGAAAATATTGTTCATGGCGGCCTTTTTATTGGCACTGCCTGTGGTGCTGTATCAAGTTTGGGCCTTCATTGCCCCGGGCCTATACAAGCATGAAAAACGCTTGGTCATGCCTTTGGTCATTTCAAGCACCTTGTTGTTTTTCATAGGCGTGGCGTTTTGTTATTTCTTTGTGTTTGGACAGGTCTTTAAATTTATCCAAAGCTTTGCGCCTAAAAGTATCACTGCGGCACCAG
This sequence comes from Limnohabitans sp., assembly GCA_044357745.1. GTDB lineage: Bacteria > Pseudomonadota > Gammaproteobacteria > Burkholderiales > Burkholderiaceae_C > Limnohabitans_A. Next base: position 2,176 of record JBIKOZ010000123.1, read on the forward strand.
ATATCGAGGCTTATTTAGGCTTCGTGATCAACATGTTTTTGGCATTTGGACTGTCCTTTGAAGTGCCCATTGCCGTTGTATTATTGGCCCGATTGGGTGTTGTCACCATCGAAAAGCTGAAAGATTTCCGAGGCTATTTTGTTGTGTTGGCCTTTGTCATTGCGGCCATCGTCACCCCGCCTGATGTAGTGTCCCAGCTGGCCTTGGCCATTCCAATGTGCATTCTGTATGAACTGGGCATTTGGGCGGCGCAGATCTTTATCAAACACACGCAAGCGCCCAAAGAAGAACCGTCACCAGAAGACGAAGCTTCTAAATCAACTTAAGTCTTCAGGGCTTAGCGTCTTTCGGGCCGAATGCCGGGTGTCACGTTCAAAGCCAATGACTTGCCATTGCGCCAGACAGAAACAGTGACAGCCTCCCCAGGCATCAATGCGGCCACTCTCGAAAGCATTTCAGGCACATCCGTGACGTTTTGCCCCGCCACTTGCATGACCAAATCGCCCGGTTGAATACCGGCTTTGGCAGCGGGACTGTTTTGCAAAACACCATTGATCAATACCCCTTTGGGCAATTCACCAGAGATTTTGGCAATGCCAAAACTTTCGGCAAGTTCTGCATTCAAGGGTCTGGGCTCAACACCAATCCAGCCACGGGTGACTTTGCCATCCTTGATCAGCGATGCCATGATTTGTGTCGCGGTCGACACAGGCACAGCAAAGCCGATGCCCAAGTTGCCGCCGGAGCGAGAGTAAATTGCGGTGTTGATGCCCATCAAATGGCCATTGACATCGACCAGGGCGCCCCCTGAGTTGCCTGGGTTGATGGCCGCATCGGTTTGAATGAAATTCTCAAACGTGTTGATGCCCAATTGCTTGCGGCCTAAGGCGCTCACGATGCCGGATGTCACGGTTTGTCCGACGCCGAAGGGGTTGCCGATGGCCAGCACCGCATCGCCCACTTGCAAAGTGTCCATCTGCCCTAAGACAATGACAGGCAAATTGGGCAAGTCAATCTTGAGCAGGGCGAGGTCAGTTTCTGGATCGGTGCCAATGACCTTGGCCATGGTACTTCGACCGTCGTTCAGTGTGATTTCAATGGCCTGCGCACCCTCAATGACATGGTGGTTGGTGAGCACATAACCCTCGGGGCTCACGATGACGCCGCTGCCCATGCCGCCGCCGGGTGAATCTTCTTCAGGCTCTTCAAAAAAGCGGAACCATGGATCTGCACGTCGCGTCTTGGGCCTTACTTTTTGTTGCACATTGATGCTGACCACGGCGGGCGCTGCCTTCTGTGCGGAAAGTCTGAAACTACCGCCGGGTGGCGAGGTGCCAAGGCCTTCCACCATGGCTTGCGTGAAGGACACTTTGCCGGGGTTGTTGACGCCTCGAAGCCATCCTGGTTGAAGCGTTGCCACGATAAACCACGCCGCTAAAAGGACCGTGACTGCTTGAGAAAAGAGAATCCAGAGTTTTTTCATGTTTTATATTGTGGCCTATTCAGGCCTTCAATGCGCAACAACATCGTTGACTTCCTATGCGCCTAAGCATGAGATGGTTGACAATAGCTTCTTCAATATAAGAGATTGCCATGACAGATTTGAAAACGCTTCTCAAAGCGTTTGACCAATTGCTACAACCTGAGCGCTTCAAGGATTACGGTCCGAACGGCTTGCAGGTCGAGGGTCGACCCCACGTTCAAAAAATTGTCTCAGGCGTCACCGCCAGCAGAGAATTGATTGAGGCGGCCATTGCTGCCAAAGCCGATGCCATCTTTGTGCATCACGGTTTGTTCTGGCGCGGGCAAGATGGCCGCGTGGTAGGTTGGATGAAGGCGCGTTTGCAAAGCCTGCTGGCGCATGACATCAGCTTGTTTGCCTACCACTTGCCGTTGGATGCGCATCCTCAGTGGGGCAACAATGCCCAACTTGGCAAGGTGTTGGGGCTTCAGGCCGACGCATGGTGTGGCGACCAAAATTTGGTGTGTGTCGGGCAATCGCAGGCGGGCCAAGTTTTTGAAGGGCCACACGCTTTAAAGGCGCACTTAGAGCAACGTTTAGGGCGGCAAGTGACTTGCGTGGCGCCTCTCGAGAAAGCCTTCAATCGCATTGCTTGGTGTAGCGGCGGTGCGCAGTCCTACTTTGAATCTGCCATTGAGCAGGGTGTAGATGCTTTCATCACGGGTGAGATTTCGGAGCCTCAGGCGCACATTGCCAAGGAAACTGGCGTGGCTTTTTTTGCCTGTGGGCATCACGCCACCGAGCGCTACGGCGCACCCGCTTTAGCAGGCCATGTGGCAGCTTCGCTGGGCTTAGATCACGAATTCATTGACATTCACAATCCGGCTTAAGACACGTTTTTGTTGCCATCCACATCTTCATCGACCCGACCCTTCATGGCCATTCCCAAAATCATCGCCATCACGCCAGGAGATCCTTGCGGCATCGGCCCTGAGATCATTGCGCGAGCGTTTTTGAACGATGCGATGGCGCCCCATGATGTTGCAGTGACGGTAAATTGTTTCGTGGCAGGGGACGTAGCCTTGATGCGGAAAGCTTTGGCCATGGTCGACCCCGAAGGGCAAAATCTGCAGTTGCAGGTCATTCAAAATCCTGCAGAAGCTTTTGAAGTACCACTGGGCGTTTTGCCCGTTTTGCAAGTTGCACCATTGCCCCATGACTTGCCATACGGTGAAGTTCATGCCGCAGCGGGCCGGTTTGCCGGCCACTGCGTCACTTGGGCCGCGCAAGCCGCGCTGAAACATGAAGTTGCAGCCATCGTCACCTCGCCACTTCACAAAGAAGCCTTGTCGGCTGCGGGTGCGCCCTACAACGCTTTTCCGGGGCATACAGAGTTGCTTCAAGCTGAAGCCGCTCGCCATGCGGGTGTGGACTTGTCCGAAATGCCAGTGCGAATGATGTTGGCCAATGATGAATTGCGCACGGTGTTGGTGAGCATTCACGTTTCCTTGCGCCAAGCTCTAGATGCAGTCACATATGACAATGTGCTTGAAAGCCTGCGCATTACCCATCAGTCACTCAGCCTGTTGTTGGGACGTGCTCCCAAAATTGGTGTGGCAGGACTTAACCCCCACGCAGGTGAGGGGGGATTGTTTGGCCGAGAAGAAATTGAAATCATTGAGCCTGCGATGGCACAAGCCAGATCTGAGGGCATTCTGGTGCTAGGACCTTATGCACCTGACACCGTTTTCATGCGAGCGCGTCAAAGGCTCAATGGCGTTTCTGAATTTGATGTGGTGCTGGCCATGTACCACGATCAAGGCCTCATTCCCGTCAAATACATGGGCCTAGAGCAGGGCGTCAATGTCACTCTTGGTTTGCCATTGGTGCGAACCAGCCCCGATCACGGCACGGCTTTTGACATTGCCGGACAGGGCTGTGCCGATGCTTCCAGCATGGTGGCTGCCATCCGAATGGCGCGCCAGTT
>JBIKOZ010000125.1:0-5600 GCA_044357745.1 Limnohabitans sp.
CGTTTTGTCTCCCAAAAAATTCTGTTGTTAAATCAGTGAATTGAAAATAGTGGTTTTCAACCATCAGCGACGCGACTTGCGCGCTTGGCTTGTTTTTTTCTTGCCTGCCGCTTTTGGAGGTGCGCCCTTAGGGCCCGCCTTGCCTTGGCGATTGGGTGAACTTAAGCCGTCTATTTTTCTAGCATGGCCCTTTGCCCCTGGCTTGGCCATGGCCTTGTCGCGCAGTTGACGGGGGCTAAATTCTTCTGCAGGGTTGACCAAACGGAAGTCAATTTTTCGGCCATCCAAATCAACCCGGCTCACCTGAATTTGAACGCGTGTGCCAATGGCATAACGGATGCCCGTTCTTTCGCCGCGAAGTTCTTGCCGCGCTTCATCAAAACGGAAATATTCACCCCCCAACTCAGTGATGTGAACCAGGCCCTCTACATACAAAGCATCGAGGGTGACAAAAATTCCGAAGCTGGTGGCCGAGGTGACCACGCCAGAATATTCCTCACCCAAATGCTCACGCATGAACTTGCATTTGAGCCAAGCTTCGACATCGCGACTGGCTTCATCGGCGCGGCGCTCATTGGCGCTGCAATGCAAACCCGCTGCCTCCCAAGCTTGCTGCTCGACCGGGGACATCTTGATGCGGGGCGCATCGTCCATTTGGGCGCCTGCTTTATTTTTCTGTAAGCGCTTGGCCAGTTTGGCTTGCGCCTCACCCGGCAAGGGCAAAGCAGGCAACTGGTATTTCTTGTGCGCCAAGATGGCTTTGATGACACGGTGCACCAGCAAGTCGGGGTAACGACGGATGGGGCTGGTGAAATGCGTATAGGCCTCGTAGGCTAAACCAAAGTGCCCACTGTTGATGGGCGTGTAAATGGCTTGCTGCATGGAGCGCAGCAACATGGTGTGAATTTGCTGTGCGTCGGGCCTCTCTTTGGTGGCCTGGGCAATGTGCTGAAACTCGCTGGGCTTAGGCTCATCACTGACGGTATAGGGCAAGCCCAAGGCCTTTAAGTAATTGCGCAGCAAATCTTTCTTCTCGGGCGTGGGGCCTTCGTGCACTCGGAACAAACCAGGGTGCTTGCTGTTCTGAATAAAGTCAGCACTGCACACGTTGGCCGCCAACATGGCTTCTTCAATGAGGCGGTGCGCTTCGGTGCGAACACGCGGCACAATTTTTTCAATGCGACCGTTGTCGTCACAAATGATTTGTGTTTCGGTGGTTTCAAAGTCCACCGCGCCACGCACGGCACGCGAGCTCAACAACGCACGATAGACATCGTGCAAGTTGAGCAAGTCATTGACACGTGCTTTGCGCTTATGGGCTTCAGGGCCTTTCGTGTTGGCCAAAATTGCCGCAACTTCAGTGTATGTAAAGCGCGCATGGCTGAACATGACTGCCGGATAAAACTGATAAGCGTGAACATCACCCTTGGCCGTGATCAGCATGTCGCAGACCATGCACAAACGCTCAACGTCTGGGTTGAGTGAACACAAGCCATTGGAGAGTTTTTCCGGCAGCATGGGAATTACACGGCGCGGAAAATACACGCTGGTGGCACGGTCGTAGGCGTCAATGTCGATGGCACTGCCGGTTTCAACATAGTTGCTCACATCGGCAATGGCCACCAACAAGCGCCAGCCTTTGGCTTTGCCTATTTTGGCGGGCTCACAATAAACCGCATCGTCAAAGTCGCGCGCATCTTCACCATCGATGGTGACCAGAGGGATGTCGGTTAAATCAATGCGGTCTTTTGAATCTTGAGGGCGAACTTTGTCTGGCAACTCGCGCGCAAAATTCAAACATGCCGCAGAAAACTCGTGCGGCACGCTGTACTTGCGAACGGCAATGTCGATCTCCATGCCGGGATCGTCTATTTCACCAAGCACTTCTTTCACGCGACCAACGGGCTGTCCAAACAATGCAGGGGGTTCCGTGAGTTCAACCACCACCACTTGGCCTGGCTTACCCGTACCGATGCCAAGCTTGGGAATGAGAATGTCTTGACCGTAACGCTTGTCTTCTGGCGCGACAATCCATATGCCGCCTTCATTGAGCAAGCGACCAATGATGGGCTGTACGGGCCGCTCAATGATTTCAACCACACGACCTTCAGGTCTGCCTTTGCGATCTTGTCGAACGATTCGCACTTTGACGCGATCCTTGTGCAACACAGCGCGCATTTCGTTGGGCGGCAAGAAAATATCGCCATCACCATCGTCACGAATGAGGAAGCCATGACCATCTCGATGGCCTTGCACACTGCCTTCGATTTCATCAAGCAGTCCAGAGGGGTGGCTAATTTTTTTGATATACAATCCTTTTTGATCTTGAGAGCCCAGGTGGCGGAATTGGTAGACGCACTAGTTTCAGGTACTAGCGAGTAACTTCGTGGGGGTTCGAGTCCCTTCCTGGGCACCAAGTTTAAACAAAGCTGCACCCAAGGCAGCTTTTTTTTCGCACTTATTTTGCAAATTTCTCATTGTGATTCTTTACGAATTGTCATGCACTTGCATTAGCGTTTTGGTGTTTCATAAATTGACAAGCAGCGATCATTAAATTAGCAAGCACCGCTCATCAAATTGGCAAGCCAATTAAATCGTGTCCTTGAACGCCTACAATTTTGACGCGAATCAATTCACCCGCCTTGTAAGTTTTACTGATCTTCTCTGGCGGTAACAACTTCACTACACCATCAATTTCTGGCGCATCGGCATAAGAGCGCCCTACGCCCCCTTTTTTGCCCAAGGCGATGGCTTTGTCAACCAAGACTTGCATGGTGGCACCGATTCGTTGTTGCAAGCGCTGCACCGACACCTCCTCGACCACCGACATAAAACGCGATTTGCGTTCTTCCCTGATTTCTTGTGGCAACATGCCAGGCAGCTCATTGGCCAGTGCCCCTTTGACGGGGCTGTAGGCAAAGCAACCCGCTCTGTCAATTTGGGCTTCGCGCACAAAGTCAAGCAGATGCTGAAACTCTGCCTCTGTTTCTCCAGGAAAGCCTGCGATGAACGTACTGCGAATGACCAATTCAGGGCAAATCTCGCGCCATTTTTGAATGCGCTCTAAATTCTTCTCGCCACTGGCGGGCCGCTTCATGCGCTTGAGCACATCGGGGTGACTGTGCTGCAAGGGCACATCCAAATAAGGCAAGATCAAACCCGTGGCCATCAGCGGCAAGATTTCGTCCACACTGGGGTATGGGTAAACATAGTGCAAGCGAACCCATGCGCCATGCTTTTGCGCCAGTTCGCCCAAGGCTTGAACCAGTTCAAACATGCGCGTTTTGACAGGGCGACCTTCCCAAAATCCCATGCGATATTTCACATCGACACCATAGGCTGAGGTGTCTTGGCTAATGACCAGCAACTCCTTCACACCTCCCTCAAACAAGGCCTGCGCCTCTTTCAGAACATCGCCAATGGGGCGAGACACTAAATCGCCACGCATGGAAGGAATGATGCAAAAAGTACAGCGATGATTGCAACCTTCGCTGATTTTCAAATAGGCGTAGTGGCGTGGCGTGAGCTTGAGGCCCGCATCGCCAAAAGAATTGGGGACCAAATCTAAAAACGGATCGTGTGGTTTGGGCAAATGGGCATGCACTGCGTCCATCACTTCTTGTGTGGCGTGTGGGCCAGTGACCGCTAAAACGCTAGGGTGCATTTCGCGCACCATGTTGCCCCCACTTTCGGCCTCCCTGGCACCCAAACATCCTGTGACAATGACTTTGCCGTTGACACTCAAGGCTTCGGCAATGGTGTCAAGACTTTCCTTCACGGCATCGTCAATGAAGCCGCAGGTGTTGACGATCACCAGATCGGCGCCTTCGAATGTTTTGGAAGTTTCATAGCCTTCAGCGCTGAGTTGCGTGAGGATGAGTTCGGAGTCGGTCAGCGCTTTGGGGCAGCCCAAGCTGACAAAGCCAACTTTGGGTGCTGCTTGAGTGGCTGCGCCAACGCCAGCGGTTGCAATTTCATTCATGGGGCTATTGTCCCAGTAATTCAGTCACCAGAAGCCCCCCTGATCGCAGGAAATTAGGGCTTCAAGCCAAAAGCAGAAAGAAATTGGGCGGTTTGCTTTTGCATCTGCTCTTGCATTTGCGTCATCATATTTTGCGACTGATGCCCCATTTTGGACTGCATCATCATGAGGGACTGAAGGTTGCTTTCGAGGTAAGCACCCATGTGGCCTTGCATCGAGTGCCCATAAAAGCGAATGATGTTGGCCAAAACTGCCTCGGTGAACATGGGCGAACCCGCTGATTCCTCTTCCAAAATGATCTGCAGCAACAGACTTCGGGTCAGGTCTTCGCCAGATTTGGCATCGCGCACGATAAATGACTGCCCTTCCATCACCAACTGCTTGATTTCAGTCAGCGTGACATAACTGGAAGTCTGGGTGTCATACAGCCTTCGATTGGGGTACTTTTTAATGACACGCTGCGGCTTGGACTCGGCCGAAGCTGCTCCCGCTGGAGCGGCCTGATCAGCATCAGCTGGATTCGATGAAGCGGCAGTTTTTCTGGCCATGGTGTCAATTTCTTAAAATTTAAGGGCGACAGTCAACAATATGCTGCACCGCAATAGATTCTAAAGACATCCCCCTCACAATCCATACAAGGATTTACCCTCAATCCATTGGGGCAATCAATTGGGGTCAGATCAACATTGTTTTCAAAGTGATGTACCGTTGCGCCATGAAAATCAGTTACCTCCTCGCCTTGATTGTCATTCTCTGGAATCAACCCGCCATGGCCATAGAAGAACCTCGATTTACTTTGGTCATGAAAGCCGGGATGTTTGAAGTACGCCAGTACGCACCGATGCTCATCGCTGAAACCATGGTGGAAGGCGATATGGATGAGGCCTCCAACCGAGGCTTTAGAAGAATTGCAGACTATATTTTTGGCAACAACCAATCGGTGCAGACGGGTAGTTCGTCAAAAATAGCCATGACAGCGCCGGTCACGGTGGAACCTCAAGCGGAAAAAATTGCGATGACAGCACCGGTCACCATGAGCGCAGCCAGTAGCAGCAGTGGCGCCAACGAAAGCAACATGGCGGCCAGCAACAAATGGCGAGTCCATTTTGTCATGCCCTCTCAATATTCCATGGCCAACATTCCACAGCCCAAGAACACCGATGTCAAATTGAGAGAAGTTCCAGGCAAATATTTTGCGGTTTACAGCTACACCGGTTTCAATACGCAGGCGCGTGTGCAAGATAAAACGAATGAGCTGATGACGTGGGTTCAAGAAAAAAAGCTCAAAGCAATTAATAGCCCTCAGCTTTCACGCTACGACCCACCTTGGACCTTGCCCATGTTTCGAAGAAACGAAATCATGGTTGAAATTGAAGAAGCCAAGGCGGCCCCCTGAACGCATTTGATTCTACGAAGCCGGCTGATGCAATCTAAATTCACGCCACAGCAAATACAAGCCGCTCATGACAACGATGCATGCACCAATGACCACTGCGCTGTCAGGAATTTGGCCGAAGATCAGCCACCCGCCCAATGTCATGTAAATGATCTGCTGGTACAAGAAAGGCCCCAGCACAGCCGCTGTGGCGTAACGATGTGCAAGCGCCGATGCTGAATG
>JBIKOZ010000126.1:0-5597 GCA_044357745.1 Limnohabitans sp.
GCGTGTGCTGTACAAACATCAACCTGAAAAAGCGGTCATTTGGAGCATGCCACTTATTTTGTTTGGTTTGGCTTTGGCGTTGGATGTTTTGGGCGCCGCGTCGGGTTTGGGTGCTGCAGAACACTGGGCACAAATTGGCACTGGCGTAGCGTTTGCACTTGCAGCTTCGGCCACCTTTGGTTTGGCCTTGGTCTACACCCAACATGAAACAGCAGGCCTGGATGGTCGTTTGCGCACGTTTTCGACGATGACCTTGGTGGGAATTTTGGCCATTGCGGCGGCCATCAGTCAAGGTGGTTTTCACATGCCGCAAGCAGCCGCCGGTTGGTGGGGTCTGGGCATGTTGACGTTTTTGTACGGCACCGCATTCACCATCCTGTTTACGGTGTTGCCAAAACTTGGCGTGGTGGGCAACTCGGCCATCATGAACGTTGAGCCCATCTTTGCCTTGATGCTGGCATGGGCTTTATTAGACCAAGCTATCGCACCCATTCAGTTGGCGGGGGCCGCCTTGGTGGTGGGGACGGTGATGTGGCTGGGACTGCGCAACCGCTGAGCCCCTTCACCTTTCAAGCCCTAGTCCAAACCTTTTTTTAAATTCAGCGCGGTGTCGTAAACCACGTTCTTAGAAGCGCCCGTGATGTCGCTGGTCAGCTTGACAGCGGTCTTTAAAGGCAATTCGGTCAGGAGCAATTTAAGCGTCCGCACACTGCTCGCGTCTAAAGTGGCCAGGCTCTCTTGCTTGGGCTTTTCCAAAGCGTGAATAACCAGTGAAAATTCGCCGCGGACATGGTCAGATTTCTCTGCAAACCATGCAGAAAGATTTTGAGCTTCCAAGGTGTGCACGGTTTCAAACTGCTTGGTTAATTCGCGTCCCACCGTGACCGATCGGGTGCCCATGCTTGAAAGTGCCTGCGCCAAGGCTTCGATGCGATGAGGTGCTTCCAGCAAGACGATGGCGCGCGATTCACCCATCAAAATTTCAATGGCACGTTGTCTTTCCGTTGCCCTAGAAGGTAAAAATCCGACGAACACAAAGCCACCCTCACCCATGACACCCGCCGCGCTGAGCAGGGTTGTGACGCTGCTGGCCCCCGGTAACGGCATCACGCGGTAACCCGCTGCCGCTACAGCGGCCACCAAACGCGCACCGGGATCGCTGATGGCGGGTGTGCCGGCATCGCTCACATAAGCCACGCGCTCACCTTTCGCCAAACGTGCAATCACTTGGGCGGCAGCTTCAGCTTCATTGTGCTGATGCACGGCCAACACTTGTGAGTTGTTTCTGTCGAAGCCATACGCGCGAAGCATTTGCTGGGTGTGACGTGTGTCCTCGCAGGCCAATGTGTCAGCCCTTTCAAGGACATACAAAGCGCGCAAAGTGATGTCGGCCAGATTGCCAATAGGGGTGGCCACAACATACAGTGTGCTGGCGGGGTGGTTCTGCGGACCGACAGCCTCGCGCGCCGCCTGCAAGGCTTTGCCATAGACAGAAGCCAGCGATGCCAAGTTAGGCAGCGCTGAAGAAGCTTCAGAATTTTCAGAAGGTGCAGTCAATGGTGTTCCTCAATCCAACAAGTCAAAGCAAAACATTGGCAAAACAGACCACCAAGCAACGCGGTGATGACGCCGAAGAGGCCGCCCTTCAGTTTCTGCAACAACAAGGTTTGCGTTTGTTACACCGTAATTATCGAACGCCTGGACGAGGCGGCGGTGAAATTGACCTCATTTTGCAAGAATCCGACAGCACGGTGGTGTTTGTCGAGGTTCGCCAACGCGCTGGGAGTCGATTTGGGGGTGCTTTGGGCAGCATTGGGACGGCCAAGCAACGGCGAATTATTTTCGCGGCACGCTATTTTCTATGGCGCTGGCGAGTACTGCCTCCCAGCCGCTTCGATGTGGTGGCTTGGGAGCCGGACGGCATGGTCTGGTTTAAGGCCGCCTTTGAGGCTAATTCTTAAGGGTCTTAATGGCCTGCGCCCATAGCCTGCGGGTATCATCACCATCATGCTAGACCTGCGCATTCAACAACACTTTATCGACAGTGCCGACCTGCAATACCAAGCGGCCGAAACTTTGGCCAAGCCCTTGGATGCAGGCGTTCAGGCGCTGATGGCCTGTGTCACCAGTGGTGGCAAAGTGTTGGTCTGCGGTGAAGGCAGCGCTGCGGCCTTGGCGCAATATTTCGCCAGCTTGTTTGTGGGGGGGTTCGAACGTGAGCGCCCCGAGCTGGCCGCCATTGCTTTACGCCATGAAGGCTTGGGTGACCCCGCCTATGCCAGTTTGGCGCGCCAAGTTCGTGCACTGGGTCAAGCAGGTGATGTCTTGTTGCTCCTCACAGCCAACGGTGAAGAGGAGGGACTGATGCGTGCTCTTCATGCTGCGCACGAACGCGACATGACGGTCATTGCACTCACAGGCAAAGGTGGCGGCGCTGTCGCAAAGGCTTTGCGAGAAACCGATGTGCATGTGGGTATTCCGCATGACCGCGCTGCGCGCATTCGTGAGGTGCAGCAACTAGCGCTGCATTGTTTGTGCGATGGTGTCGATGCGCAGTTGATGGGCGATCAAGATGCTGTCTCCTAAACCTCAGATGGAACCCTTGCCCTTTCATTGCCAGATATAAAATAGCCAAAGATTCTTAAAGGACTCGTCAAATGATATTCAAATTCAAACGCCTTCTGCTTTCCAGCTTGGTGGCCTGCACTGTGATGGCCGGCTTGTCTGCTTGCGCACCCATCCTATTGGGCAGTGCAGTAATGACTGGCCTGGTGGCCATTGACCGTCGAACCACCGGTATTCAATTAGAAGACGAGGGCATTGAATTGCGCACGGCGCAGGGCTTGCGTCAAAATTTGAGCGGCGCATCGCATGTCAACGTGACCAGTTACAACCGCATGGTGTTGCTCTCGGGTGAAGTTAGCTCTGCTGCTGAAAAAGAACGTGCCGAGCGCTTGGCTAAAAGCCAAGAGAACGTCAGCTCCGTCGTCAATGATCTGGTGGTTGAGCCAGCCAGCTCTTTAACGCAGCGTACCAAGGACATCATCATCACGGGCCAAATCAAGGCGCTGTTGGTTGACGCCAAAGACTTGCAATCGAATGCCTTTAAAGTCATTACCGAACGCGGCGTGGTTTATTTGATGGGCCGAGTCACTCCCCGTGAAGCGCAGCGGGCTTCTGAAATTGCACGCAGCGGCAGTGTCGGGGGTGTGGTCAAAGTGGTTCGTGTATTCGAGACCATCACGGAAGAGGAACTGAAGCGCATCAGCGCTCAGCCTTTGACACCGCAAGCGCAGCCTAAAATTTGATCAGCTTAGACGTTTGATCAAGCTGGAAGTGTCCCAACGCTTGCCACCCATTTGCTGGACATCGGCATAGAACTGATCGACCAGGGCTGTCACGGGCAAGCGAGCGCCATTGCGCTTGGCTTCGTCCATGACCAGACCCAAATCTTTGCGCATCCAATCCACGGCAAAGCCGAAGTCGAACTTATCGGCCACCATGGTTTTGCCGCGATTGTCCATTTGCCAGCTTTGGGCGGCACCTTTGCCAATGACGTCCAACACCAGATTCATATCGAGACCTGCTTTTTGGCCAAAGGCAATGGCCTCTGACAAGCCTTGCACCAAGCCGGCAATGCAAACTTGATTCACCATTTTGGTCAATTGACCGGCACCTGACTCGCCTATCAGGGTGTAGGCCCGCGAGAAGGCCATGGCAGCGGGTTGCGTGCTCTCAAAAATAGCCTTATCGCCACCGCACATGACGGTGAGTAAACCATTTTGAGCGCCGCCCTGACCGCCCGAGACGGGTGCGTCAATGAAGTGCATACCGAGCGCTTTGGCGGCGGCATACAACTCGCGCGCTACGTTGGCAGAGGCTGTGGTGTGATCGACCAAAATGGCACCTTTTTTCATACCGGCAAAGGCACCGTCGGCACCCAAGACCACAGCGCGCAAGTCTTCGTCATTGCCAACGCAGCAAAAAACGATGTCGGCATCTTTCACTGCCTCACGGGGCGTGGGTGCGTGGGCAGGTTTTTTGGACGCTGCAAATTCTTGGCACCATGCGGCGGATTTGGCAGCACTTCGGTTGTAAACCGTGACGGCGTGACCTGCGCGTGCCAGATGGCCGGCCATGGGGTAGCCCATGACACCGAGGCCCAAGAAGGCGACGTTTTGTGAAGGTGCGGATTCGTAGGTTTTTGCGTTCAGGCTGCTCATAATTGTCGATTGAAAGGGTTGAAGAAATAGGCAAGCTTGAGATTGTCCATCAGATTGAGATTTTGAGTGAAATTTGCTTCAAAGTCGTCAAGTGCTTGCCAAAATTGGGCGGCCCCAACTGGCGCGGTTAAGCCTTTGAATTTCCTATGTGCCCCGAGATTTGGTAACCTCGTCCCTATGAGCACCCCCATTTCAGAGAATCTACAGCGTGTGCGCCAGCAAATTCAGATTGCTTCGGTGGCGGCGGGGCGTACCGCCGAGGCCGTCAAGCTTTTGGCAGTTTCTAAGACCATGCCCGCTCAGGCTGTGCGCGAAGCTTATGCGGCTGGACAAATCGCGTTTGGCGAAAATTACATTCAAGAGGGCGTCGACAAAAGAGCCGAATTGGCAGACTTGCCTTTGGAGTGGCATTGCATTGGTCCCATTCAAAGCAACAAGACCAAACTGGTGGCCGAAAATTTTGCTTGGGCGCACAGCCTTGATCGCTTGAAAATTGCAGAACGGTTGTCAGCACAAAGGCCTGCTCATTTGCCACCGCTTCAAGTTTGTTTGCAGGTCAATGTCGATGGCGGGGCCAACAAATCGGGTGTATCGCCCAAAGATCTTTTGGCTTTGGCGCAGGCTGTTGCCAAGCTACCCCAGCTGAAACTGCGCGGCCTGATGACCATTCCGGAACCTGCCGAAAATGAGTCAGCAGCGCGCGCAGTGCACCACCAGGCCAAAGCATTGTTTGACAGTTTGAATGCGGCTGGATTGAACTTGGACACCCTGTCGATGGGGATGACGGCTGATTTAGAGGCGGCCATCGCAGAGGGCAGTACCTGTGTGCGGGTGGGCACGGCCATTTTTGGATTGCGGCATTAAAAACCCAGCACTTAGGCTGGGTTGAGGGTGCGCGACGCTGATTAAAAACGCGGCAAATCAGGGTGAGAAATTTTCCCGCCGCGAACCAACATCTTGCCGTATTCGGCACACCGATTGTGTGTCGGAATGACCTTGCCAGGGTTTAGCAAACCCATGGGATCAAAGGCTTTTTTCAAGGCAAACATTTGTGTGTTTTCTTCTGTTGAAAACTGCACACACATGCTGTTGAGCTTTTCAACGCCCACGCCATGCTCCCCTGTGACGGTACCACCCATGGCCACACTGGTTTCCAAGATGTCTGCGCCAAACAGTTCACAGCGGTGCAATTGATCCGGATCGTTGGCATCAAATAAAATCAGTGGATGCAAGTTCCCATCGCCAGCATGAAACACATTGGCGCAGCGCAGTTGGTATTTCTTTTCCATCTCGGCAATGGCCAACAAAATATCAGCCAATCGTTTGCGCGGAATGGTGGAGTCCATGCACATGTAGTCAGGGCTGATGCGGCCC
>JBIKOZ010000197.1:0-4113 GCA_044357745.1 Limnohabitans sp.
CAAAGTGGGTAAGGAAATAGCTGTAGAAGCAGAACTCATGTGCACAATGCGCAGGATTCCCTAATCTGCTGGGTGTACAAGTCTATGACCCTGATTCATCCTACCGCCATTGTCGATCCTGCAGCTCGGCTTGACAGCAGTGTCAGGGTCGGACCCTACACCGTGATTGGTCCGCATGTTCAAATTGATGCGGGCACCACTGTGGCCAGTCATTGCGTGATTGAAGGCCACACCACCATTGGCAAAGACAATCAGATTTTTCAGTTTAATTCTTTAGGTGCTGTGCCTCAAGATAAGAAATATGCAGGCGAGCCTTGCGAGTTGGTCATTGGTGATCGCAACACAATTCGTGAGTTTTGTACTTTCAACATTGGCTCACCTGGCGACACCGGTGTCACCCAATTGGGCAATGACAACTGGATCATGGCTTATGTCCATTTGGCGCATGACTGTCACGTGGGCAACCACACCATTTTTGCCAACAGCACTCAGCTGGCGGGTCATGTGCATGTCGGTGACTGGGTTATTTTGGGTGGATTCACAGTGGTGCACCAGTTCTGCAGGCTGGGGGCTCACAGTTTTACGGCCATGAATTCTTTGCTGTTTGCCGACTTACCCCCCTTCGTCATGGCTCAGGGTCAGCCTGCACAAGCGCGTTCCATGAATTTTGAAGGCTTGCGGCGTCGGGGCTTTTCACCCGAAAGAATTTCAGCGGTGAAGGCAATGCACAAAAGTTTGTACCGACAACAGCTCACCCTTGCGCAAGCCCAATCAGAAATTGAGTTGCTCACGGAAAAGTTTCCAGAGGCAAAAGCCGATGTCGACATGATGCTCGGCTTCTTGCAAGGCGCATCGCCTGAGCGCGGCATTGTGAGATAAGCGGTGCTAAGCCCCAACATGTCTTTGCCCTCAAAAGCCCCTGATGGGGCTTTTTCCATGGCCATGGTGGCTGGCGAAACTTCGGGCGATTTGTTGGCGGGCTTAATGATGCAGGGTATTCGTGCGCAGTGGCCCCATGCCAATTTGTACGGCATTGGCGGGCCTCAAATGCAAGCACAAGGCTTTAACGCGCTGTGGTCGTCAGACAAGTTAGCCGTTCGTGGCTATGTCGAAGTGCTGCGTCATTACCGCGAAATTGTAGGTATTCGCAATCAATTGAAAGCACAATTGCTGGCCAAGCCGCCGCAGATTTTTGTAGGCGTAGACGCACCAGATTTCAACCTCGACTTAGAGCGTGATTTGAAGCAGGCAGGTATTCCCACAGTGCATTTTGTGTGTCCTTCTATTTGGGCTTGGCGTGCAGATCGCATTGAAAAAATCAAACAAAGTGTCGACCATGTGTTGTGCATTTTCCCTTTTGAGACAGACTTGTTGCACGCGCATGGCATTCCTGCAACGTATGTAGGACATCCTTTGGCGCAAGCTATTCCCATGCATGTGGACACCCTGAAAGCGCGATGCGAATTGAAGTTGGACCCAAACCGACCGGTGGTGGCGTTATTGCCGGGTAGCCGTGAATCTGAAATTACCTATTTGGCCGAACGCTTCTTTCAAGCAGCCATCTTGCTCAGTCAGCAACAGCCCAATTTGCAATTTGTGTTGCCCGCCATACCCGCCATGAAATCTCGCATTGAGCGCCTTCGCGACCAACTCGGCGCCACCCAAGTCCAAGTTTTGAAAGGGCAGTCGCATGCGGCATTGGCGGCTTGCGATGTCACACTGATTGCCAGCGGGACTGCCACGCTGGAAGCGGCGCTGTATAAAAAGCCCATGGTCATTGCCTACAACATGAACTGGATCAGTTGGCAAATGATGAAGCGCAAAAAGCTTCAGCCCTGGGTCGGCTTGCCCAATATTTTGGCGCAAGCGTTTTGCGTGCCAGAACTCTTGCAAGATCAAGCCACACCCGAAAATATGTCGCATGCCGTTTTGGACTGGCTGCGTTCGCCTGAAAAGGCGAAAGCCTTGGTCGGCCGATTTGAAGCCATGCACCAATCTTTGTTGCGTGACACCCCTAAACTTGCTGCCCATGCGATCCAAACGCTTGTTAACGCCTGAACAGGTGAGCCTTGCCTGGGACACACCGGGTTTACTGGCCGGTGTGGATGAGGCTGGACGCGGTCCACTCGCGGGCCCCGTTGTGGCCGCTGCCGTGATCTTGGATGAACTCAAGCCCATCAAGGGTTTGGCAGACTCCAAAAAACTAAGCGCCAAAACCCGTGACCGCTTGTTCGACGAAATTCGTGCCAAGGCTTTGTGCTTTGCCATTGCCGAAGCCAGCGTGGAAGAAATTGATCGATTGAATATTTTGCAAGCCACCCTGTTGGCCATGCAGAGAGCGGTTGAAGCTTTGCGCTTGAAGCCCACGCTGGTGTATGTCGATGGCAACCGCCTGCCCATCTTGGATGTGCGCGCCGAAGCCATTGTGAAGGGCGATGAAAAAGTTCAAGAAATCTCAGCGGCTTCCATTCTGGCCAAGGTGCATCGCGATCGAATGTGCGACGAAATGCATCGGCAATTTCCTGCGTACGGCTTTGATGCGCACAAAGGTTATGGCACAGCAGTCCACCTGAAGGCTCTTCAGACTTTGGGTGCCACGCCGCTTCACCGCAGATCATTTGCACCCGTGACCCAGGCTATCTTGGCCGCTCTAAAATCATGAAATTGATCACTTCCAAAGACAATCCTCGGCTGAAAACCATCCGACGCTTGGCTCAAGACTCGCAGGCTTATCGAAAGCTGGGCTTGGTGTGGATGGAAGGCGATCATTTGTGCCGAGCCGCTTTGGCAAGAGGCCTGAAACCTGACGTGGCCATTTTTGCGGCGTCTATTTGGCAAGCCTCCGAGTTTGAATGGGCGCAATGTGCCAACGAAGTTTGGGTGCTGACGGATGATCTGTTTGCAGGTTTGAGTGCGTTGGAGTCTCCTTCCAAAATGGGCTTTCTATTGAAGCTGCCTGAGCCGCCGGCCATAGACCCGACAGCGGCCACAGTGGTGCTAGACCGCTTACAAGACGCTGGCAATGTGGGCGCTATTTTGCGCAGTGCTTCAGCCTTTGGCTTCAAGCAAATTGTGGCCATCAAAGGCACAGCGGGCCTGTGGTCTCCCAAGGTGTTGCGTGCGGGCATGGGTGCGCATTTTGGTTTGGACCTGATGGAGTCGGCCAGTCTGGAAGACCTGCAAGTGCTTCAGGTGCCCTTGTTGGGAACCGATGTGCATGAGGGGCCGTTTTTGCACGAGTTGGTTCAGCAGGGTAAGTTGCCCCCAACATGTGCTTGGGTCATGGGCCACGAAGGGCAGGGCGTTTCGCCAGAATTGATGGCCAAGGTCGTTCAAAAAGTGCGCATTGCGCAGCCGGGCGGTGAGGAGTCTCTGAATGTGGCAACGGCCGCGGCCATTTGCCTGCATGCCAGCGCCACTTCAAAGTGATTGGCTTCCAGAGCGGCGCCTGTTACACCATTCATTGAAAAAATCAGGCGCCATGACCTCGGTCAAACGAAGAGTCACGGCTATAATAGGAGGCTTTCCCGCATCAACCTGTACGCACCCGCTCACAACAAGCCATTTCCCTTTAAAAGCAGCCAAAAAGAGAGCCTTCTAGGGTGAATCTTGCGCGTGCTGGGGCGTACCCGAACCATACCGGAGAACCCAGTGCTTTTGTCTCTTCAGGGAACCTTCCCCTTAGCCATTTTGGCGCTTGCAGACGGCACGGTCTTTGTCGGCAACTCGATCGGAGCCCCTGGCTCTGCTGTTGGCGAGGTGGTGTTCAACACCTCCCTCACAGGCTATCAAGAAATCCTCACTGACCCCAGCTACTGCCAGCAAATCGTGACACTCACGTACCCGCACATTGGCAGCTATGGCGTCAACCCCGAGGACGTCGAATCTGACAAAGTCCATGCCGCTGGCTTGATCATCAAAGATCTGCCCATGGTTGCCAGCAATTTCCGCTCAACGGAAACGCTTTCAGCTTACTTGTCACGCAGTGGCACAGTGGCCATTGCCAACATAGACACCCGCAAACTCACCCGCCTATTGCGCACCAAAGGGGCCCAAAATGGCACCATTGTGGGCTTGGCAGAGGGTCAAAAAGTGACCCCCGAACTCACAGCG
>JBIKOZ010000189.1:0-4358 GCA_044357745.1 Limnohabitans sp.
AAGCACAAACGGTACATGGCTGCCGGCGGCGGCGCGCGCAACTTCATCACCGAACAGGATCGTGCCGCCTTCCTTGATGGTCAGCAGGCCGAACCCGATCGCCACCAGGGAAATAACCCACAACATCAACCCGCGTGGTTGCGCTTGTCTGGAAGTATTCATGAGGAATTTCCTATTTGTTCAATTAAATCGACAAGACGACTTAAATGATTACAAAAACTCTGTCATGAAAAACAACTATCAACTAGGCCTCTTCGCACTTATCAAACGTTCAAGGCCAATGAACCTCATCACAGGCCCCATCATTTACGGCATGATTTTGCCAATTGGACTCTTAGATTTATGTATATCCTTTTACCAATGGTCGTGTTTCCCAATTTATGGAATACCGAAGATCACTAGAAGCAAATACATCATTTTTGATCGCCAGGAACTCAAGTACCTTGATTGGATTTCAAAGTTTCACTGCACGTATTGCGCCTATGGTGTCGGGGTGGTTAATTTTGCAAAAGAGATCATTGCAGCGACTGAGACTTATTTTTGTCCAATCAAACACCAATGCAGAAAAATAAATGAGGAGCACCACTCATGGCAAAGAATTGAATTTCAGCAAGAAGCAGATTTTGATTTCGATGCCAAACTCAATAAGATCAGGACAGAAATGTCAAAGATCGGAAAGAATCAATGAGACATTTTTCAACAAGGTCCAACTATTTTTTCTTCCCCTCCTTGGAGGGTGTCCGAATTTTTGAGTGAGCGTAGTCGAGGGTCAAAGCTGCGGATCTGCTTTTCTACGCCGACCAGTACCCACTTTATGGCTAGCAGGCCGCGGCGGCGGCATTTACAACACGGCGTATGCGTACAGCCACTTCACCCGGCGTCAATCCGATGGGACCCACTCCGGCACCGACCAACTCGTCAGCAGCCAGCGCATGAACCTGTACAGCCAGGCAAGTGGCCTGCCACAAATTAAGTCCAGCGCGTGCGCCCTGTGCCGCAAGGGCAATCAAACAACCTGTTAACACATCACCCATTCCAGCAACGGCCATGCCCGTATTGCCATTCATACATTTTTCGGTAGCGCGGCCAGGCGAGCTAATCAGCGTACCGTGGCCTTTTAGAACTACGGTGCATCCCGTATGCGCTACCAGGCGATCTATGGCGCCTGCGCGGTCAGCCTGCACCTCGGCAGCGCTGCAGGCCAGCAGCCGCGCAGCCTCACCCGGATGAGGGGTCAGCGTAGTGGCGTGTTCCCGCGCTCGCAACACGCTCAACAGAAATCCGTTCTCGGCGACCAGGTTGATTGCGTCTGCATCCAGCACCACGGGGCCGCTCCAGCCCAACGCAGCTTGCACCCATTGCAGCGCCTGCGGGCTGCACCCCAAGCCGGGACCGATAGCCACCGCGTCGGGGCGCATGTGCGCGATCGCGAGCGCTGGTTGTAGACACGCAGCATCATGGACCATCAACTCCGGTTGGGAACTCACAAAGTGGGCGCTGCCGGAGTCCAGCATGAACAAGAACGTGTAGCCTGCGCCACTGTAGAGCGCCGCCTGACCAGCCAGAACCAAGGCACCCGCCATGGTCGGCGCGCCACCGATCAGCAGCGCTCGGCCTGCGTCGCCTTTGTGGGCATCCGCCTGGCGAATCAATTGACGGGCGAATCCGACTGCGTTAAGGATATGCATGAAATATGCGGGCCTATCAATGCCCCCGACGGCCTATAGCTACCTCAGCATGTGGGCAGCAAAAGTCTGCGTGAGAATTTTTCCATCGCGTATGAGGAAGGTGTC
Source organism: Limnohabitans sp. (assembly GCA_044357745.1). Classification (GTDB taxonomy): domain Bacteria; phylum Pseudomonadota; class Gammaproteobacteria; order Burkholderiales; family Burkholderiaceae_C; genus Limnohabitans_A. Next base: position 1,794 of record JBIKOZ010000189.1, read on the forward strand.
CGTGCCCAACGGGGCGTACTTCGGGGATTCCCAAACGATGTACGCAATATCCCCAAGTACCTCCTGTCGCACCATACGAAAACCCGCCATAAATTCTGGCATTGCACTCAAAAACCCCCGGAAAAATGCATCCAAGGCCTTTGTACCCTTGATGGGCCCATTGGCCGTGAGCAAGACTGAATCCTCGGTGTAGTCAGCCATTACAGCATTCACATCTCCACTGCCAAGGGACTGCAAATGGTGGTCTAAAACGGCATGGGTACTTTTCATCTTAATTCTCCTTTTTATATTGGAAGCGCCCACCTGTAATAAAGGTTCGAGTAGCAGTCCGAAGGCCAGTCTAGAGTTCGTGCCATGTGAGGGATTGATATGGGTCAAGCTAACGTGGCGGGGACCTTTAAGAGTGGCAAACCACCCATCCAAAGAAACTTCACCGCATCTCGATACAAGACATTGCATAGGAACGCTGATGGCTGAACCCGGGCACTAGGCCGTAAAGATCAAACCAAAGTTATTCATACAAAACTTGTCATGGCTTGCAAAGATTTAATCTTTGCATTTAACTCTTCGATATGTTCCAAATATTGAACGGATATGACAACAGAAAAAAGGTCCAAGTCATAGTCACTGCGTTGCTTGCAAGCATTTTGCAAAAGCGAAAGCCCTTGCGCCGAAAAAAAACATTCACTTCCAATTTTGTAGTCTGATTTGATAGCGCCGTAATCAATCAATTCTTGGGCCTCTTCATGGCTTAAATGGCAGAATTTAGCCACGTCAGAAAAAGAAAATCTGTCCATGGTGTCAATCGTAAGGACGTCAATAAACTCAAGCATCGTGATGTTTCTCTTTTGTACTGTCTTGGCGGGGAAAGCTTTGAAGCCGCCGCTAGCATTCCATAAATTTTTTTAAATCCTTTGGTGAAACTTCATGTGGCTTTGCGTAGTGAACGACCGCAAATAGATGACCACGCCTTTTGGCGTTCGTGTTTTGTTGGAGGCGGCGCACAGTCAAGCGCGGCTATTGGGTCAGCCAACTTTGTAGCGTTTAGCACCTGCAAATTGAACTCGTCATGCAGTGGGCAGGCATCATCACTGAAGCATTGATGTTCCATGATGCAGAGCTTCATGTCATCGGCCGTATTTACGTGGGTATCTCGATAAGTGCAGTAACTAGTGTTTGTCGCGGTCATATTTTTCCGTTGTTGTGCCTCTCACTTTATCGATTTCTAATCCGATTTTTTTGATGCAGATCCAGCATCACTCTAACGAATCAGTTTCCGTCAAAATTAGTACTGCCGTCGAAAGTGAGAGTGCGGCATCCTACTCTTCAGAACTGATATCTTTTCGCAGAGGTCGTTTGTGCATACGGCCCAAAGTGCTTTCTAGCAAGTGCTCGAGCCTCTGGGTAGCGCCATCCACCGCTTGTACAAGCGTTGCGGCGTTGGCGGTTACGGCGACGGGTTGCCGACCTTTCAGGCGTCCTTCTAAATTACAGCGATAGTCGGGCTGACCTCTTTTGCCATTTTTTTCGTCTATCAGGTGTACCTCTAAGCGGGTTATGTGTTCTTTAAATCGAAACAGCACTTGTTCGATGATGGAGTTGACCTTACCGGACAGTGCTTCAGTACCTTCAATATGTGCATCGGTGTTAAGTTGAACTTTCATGTTGCTGTCCTTTTGTAGATAGAGATACCGTCTGAGGTATGAAAGTTGCAACAACGCCATTTTTTCTATGGGATCACGCGCAATGAACAAGAACTCAACAGGTCACGCGTTCACTTGACCAGCAGTACAGGCACTTCGGCGTCGGTCAGCACGCGCTGCGCCACGCTGCCCATAACAGCACGTCCCAGCAACCCGTGGCCGCGCGTCCCCATCACAATCATGTGCGCTTTTTCACGGCGGCTTGCATTGAGTAATTCATGGGCTGCTGAGCCAATCACCCAGGTCGCCTTGTACTTGATCTTGTGCTTGCCAAGGAAGCGCTCAATGGGCTTGAGTACTTTGCCGGCCTCATCTGCGTGGTAGTCGTTGACAGTTGACGCACCCACCATGCGCTTGACCCGCGCAGGAATAGGCGCTTGTACATTGAGTACCAACAACTCATCATCCGGACCACACAGACCTTCATGCGTGACCAAAAAAGCCAGCGCTTTTTTGGTGTAAGAACTGCCATCGACAGCCATCAAGAGTTTCATTTTTTCCTCTGAACTTAAAAAATTAGGTTGTTGTGAAGCAGGGCATCTGTGTCTAGTGAAGATCAGCCTCTTTGTTCTGACTGGAGCGCAGCACCAGCACGGGCACCGGTGACAGACGGATGATCTGCTCCGCACCGCTGCCCATGAGCACGCGGCCAAGACCTCGGCGTCCGTGTGTGCCGACGACCATCAGATCTGCGTTAAAACGGGTAGCCGAATCAGCCACTACCTCAGCCAGACGTTCGCCAAAGTTGTCGAACAACTGCGTGTCTGCCTGCACGCCTTCTGCCCGCGCCAGCTCCAGTGCGTCGTCTAATATTTTTCTTCCACTTTGGCGCATCACTTCAATGACATCCCCTGAATACGCG
>JBIKOZ010000005.1:0-18144 GCA_044357745.1 Limnohabitans sp.
ATCGCACCATGATGTCGGCCATTGACGCAGAAAACCCACAGGCCAATCATGCGCTTTACATGCAAGCGGTCGATGCCTTGATTGCGTGGCAGCTTTCCTCAAAGCCAGGTGTTTTGCCGGCTTACGATGCGGCGTTGTTGCAGCGTGAATTGAGTTTGTTCCCAGATTGGTATTTGACACAGCACCGAGGCCTTGTGGTTGAAGGCAAGATGCGCCAAACGCTAGACAGCACCTTTCAAAAAGTAGTGGCACGCAATTTGGCATCGCCTTCGGTCTTTGTGCACCGCGACTTTATGCCGCGTAACTTGATGATGCCTGTCCGTGCAGACGCCGCGCTGGGCGTTTTGGATTTCCAAGATGCCGTCTATGGCCCCGTGACGTATGACGTGGCCAGTTTGATGCGCGATGCTTTTTTGACTTGGGAAGAAGACTTTGTCTTGGATGTCACCATTCGGTATTGGGAGAAAGCCCGTCAAGAGGGCTTGCTTGATTTTGAAGATTGGCACCAAGACTTTGGCGCGTTCTACCGAGCGGTGGAGTGGATGGGCTTTCAACGTCACCTGAAGGTCGCTGGCATTTTTGCCCGATTGACGTTGAGAGACGGCAAAGAAAAGTACTTGGCCGATACGCCGCGCTTCATTGCATATATTCGTGCGACAGCTTCGCGCTACATTGAACTGAAACCATTGCTGCGTTTGATAGACGAGGTCGAAGGTACCGACGGCGTCACCGGTTTTACATTTGGCCGATTGTGAGCGAACACTTCATGACAAATCTTCCACGCTTTCATTGCCCTTCTGCGTTGCATCCCGGCGATGAGTTGGACCTGCCTGCGGGCACCGCACGCCACGTGCAAGTGAGAAGACTGCAGCCCAATGATGCCATCACGCTCTTTGACGGTGTGGGCAGCGAGTTCAAAGCTTTGATCGTGCGCATGGGCCGAAGCGATGTGGCCGTGCGGGTGATTGAAAAAATTGACGTTTCGCGCGAACTCAGCTTGCGGGTGAACTTATGGTGCGGTATTACGGCCAACGAAAGAATGGATTGGTTGGTCGAAAAAGCCACTGAATTAGGGGCGTTCAGCCTGCTGCCCATCAGCGCTGAAAGAAGTGTCTTGAAACTCAAAGCTGAACGAGCCGATAAAAAACGAGTGCATTGGCAAGCCATTGCGGTGGCTGCTAGTGAGCAATGCGGCCGCAATCGGGTTCTTCAGGTGGCCGCCGCTTTGAGCTTGCCGCAGGCCTTGGCGGCGGAAACAGTGGACAGCAAAGCGATCAAGTTGCGCTGGATGCTGTCTTTGTCATCAGGCGCCCACAACTTGAAAGACGCATTGATAGCTTTTCATCCTGATGCCGCGGGAAGCTCTCTAGAAATCACTTTACTGAGTGGGCCTGAGGGTGGGCTCAGTCCCGCTGAAGAGGCGCAAGCCTTGGCGGCTGGATTTGTGCCTGTGAGTTTGGGCGACAGAGTGCTGCGCGCCGAAACGGCCCCTGTCGCCGTTTTGTCTATCTTAGGTGCCCTGATCTAGATACACTCGGGTGTATGAACCCCAATCTTTTTTTGTTGGCCTTGTGCCAAGGCTTGTTCCTCACCAATAACGTCACCTTCATCGCCATCAATGGCTTGGTAGGTTTGAGCTTGGCGCCCGTCGGCTGGATGGCCACTTTGCCCGTCATGGGTTACGTGGTGGGCGGCGCACTGTCCACGGGTTTGGTGGCAAAGTCTCAGGCCAAATGGGGTCGTAAGATCTCCTTTCAACTTGGCCTGCTGGTGGGTTTGCTATCGGCCGTGTTAGCGGCCTATGCGGCCTTTGACCAGAACTTTGAGTTGCTGGTGCTGGCCACCGTAGTGGCGGGTTATTACAGCGCCAATGGCCAGCTGTATCGTTTTGCGGCAGCCGAGTTGGCAGAAGTGTCGTTTCGAGAAAAAGCCGTGTCTTGGGTCATGGCGGGTGGCCTGATCGGCGCGATCGTGGGCCCCAATTTGGCCTCTCGCAGCAAAGGCTGGTTTGAGACGCCCTTCATGGGTGCTTACGTGGCACTCACGGCGGTGGCGGTGCTGGGCATGGTGTTGATGCATTTTGTGAAGTTCCCGCCCGTGGTGGAAAAAGCCAAAGGCAGCTCAGAAGGACGACCGCTTGCAGAAATCATGAAGCAACCGATCTTTATTGTTTCGGCGGCGGCGGCTTCTTTGGGTTATGGCGTGATGAACTTGCTCATGGCGGCCACACCTTTGGCGATGCAGGTCTGTGGGTATCAATTCAGCGATGCCGCTTTGGTCTTGGAGTGGCACGTGATTGGCATGTTTGCGCCAGGCTTTTTCACCGGAAGCCTGATTAAAAAGTATGGCGCGCTTCAAATCATGGGCGTGGGTGTTGTCTTGAATTTTGTGTGCATCGCTGTCGCGCTTTCGGGCACTGAACTCAGCCAGTTTCTTGTAGCCTTGTTTTTGTTGGGCGTAGGCTGGAACTTTTTGTTCACGGGCAGCACCACCTTGTCGATGACCGCATGGCGCCCAGAAGAAAAAGACCGGGCGCAAGCCGCGATCAATTTTTGTGTATTTGCCACCATGGCAATCACTTCATTTGCTTCGGGCGCCCTAGTGACAACGCGGGGGTGGGATTGGTTGAATTACGGCTCATTGGTGCCTGTGACACTTACCGCCCTTGCGCTTATATGGTTGGCGTGGCTGCGTCAGAAGCAAGCACCCGCCGCAGTTTGAATTTGATTCAAAGCGTGACAACAAACACGCTTTCAACAATCAGGGCATGGACGCCATGACCTCGGCCACCGAGGCCGTGAGTTTTTTGGCATAGGGCACATGCAAAAACTCATTGGGTCCATGGGCATTGCTTTTGGGCCCGAGCACGCCACACACCATCATTTGAGCCCTTGGGAAACCTTGGCTCAGCATGTTCATCAAGGGAATGGTGCCACCTTGCCCAATGTGGCCAACCGATGCGCCAAAGTGGGCTTGGCTGGCATTTTGCAAGGCTTGTTCAAACCAGGGCGTGCTGCTTGGCGCATTCCAACCCGTGGCGCCACCCTTGGATTCAAAAGTGACGCGAGCTTGATACGGGGCATTGTCTTCGAGCAATCTTTTCATTTCAGCAACGGCTTTGTCGGCCTCGACCAACGGTGGCAAGCGCAAGCTGAGCTTGAATGCGGTATAAGGGCGCAGCACATTGCCTGCATTTTCTAAGGACGGAAATCCCTCTGCACCCGTTACGCTCAAGGTGGGTGTCCAGGTGCGGTTGAGCAAAGCCTGTAGGGGATCGGTGGTGGTGGGCAACGCAAACTGGGTGGCGCCGCCGCAGTCGTAATGTGCCCAGGGGAAACGTTTGTAGACCTCTTCGCCCAATATGTCGGCGGTGGCTTTGGCTTGTGCCAATCGATCGGCAGGTACCTCGCAGTGAAAGCTGGCTGGCAACAGCCGACCTGACGCGCTGTCTTCTAAGCGGTCAAGCACTTGGCGCATGATTCGAAAGCTAGAGGGCACTAACCCGGATGCATCGCCCGAATGAATGCCTTCCGTCAAAATTTCGACTTTCAAAGTGCCGCTGGCCATACCGCGCAAGCTGGTCGTGAGCCAGAGTTGGTCATAGTTGCCGGCGCCACTGTCTAAGCAAATGACCAAGCCAACATCGCCCAAACGAGCGCGCAGCGCATCGACATAGGGCAATAAATCGTAGGAGCCAGATTCTTCGCAAGTTTCAATCAAACCCACGATACGGGGGTGAGGCGTGTTTTGATTTTTCAGGGCTTGTAAAGCCGCAACGCTGGCGTAGGCAGCATAGCCGTCGTCGGCGCCGCCTCGGCCATAGAGCTTGCCGTTTTCGTATTTAGGTGTCCATGGACCTAGGTCATTGCGCCAGCCACTGAACTCGGGTTGTTTGTCGAGGTGGCCATACATCAAAACAGTTTGACCGGAACCTTCGGCTTGGGCGCGAGTGGCTGCGACTTCAAAAAAGAGCACGGGTGTTCGACCGGGCAATCGAACGATTTCAAGTGAAAGGCCGGCCACCTTTTGAGCCTCGATCCATTCAGCTGTTTGCCTGAGGACGGTGTCTAGATAGCCGTTGGCTTCCCAGTTGGCGTCAAACGAAGGTGATTTGGCGGGGATCTCAATGTACTGAGTGAGTTCTTTCAGGATTTGAGAGTCCCAAGCGTGAGTCACATCACGGAGTGCTTTTTCGGCATTCAGCAAATTTGCGGGAAGTTCTTTGTGAAGAGGTGCATTCATGCGAGGCTCCAAAAAATCAGTGTGAGGTTAACCAAGACAAGCCCTTTGATGTGCCCCCCGAGGAGGTGTCTGCTGGTACGTATTCGCAGCCCACCCAGCCTTGCCAGCCACATTCTGTCGACACACGGTCGATCAAGTCAAACAAGTAGGGCCAGTTTAATTCACCCGTGCCGGGTTCATGACGCAGGGGGACATCTGCAATTTGAAAGTGCCCAACATTGCCAGTCGGCAGGTAGCGTTCAATTTTGGTGGTGACATCACCTTCCACAATTTGGCAGTGAAACAGGTCCATTTGCACTTTCAAATTGGGCTCGTTGACCAAGGCCAAAATATCGTGAGCATGGTCTTGCCGGCTGACAAAAAATCCGGGAATGCCTCTTGGGTTGATCGGCTCTAGCAAGACATCCAGCCCTTGAGAGCGCACAGTTTGACATGCCCATTTCAAATTTGAAACCAGCGTGGCTTGCGCCTGTTCGCGCGCGACACCTGCAGGCAGTACACCTGCCATTGAATGAATTCGAGGGCAGCCCAATACTTCAGCGTAGCGCATCGCCAGCTGCACGCCTGCTTTGTATTCAGCCTCACGGCCCGGAATGCAAGCCGTGCCACGATCTCCTTTTTCCCAAGCACCCAGGGTGCTTGTCGCGTCAATGCCGCCAGGCGGCATGTTAAAAAGAACTTGCTGTAAGCCATTGCCTTTTAAGCGTGCGGCGAGTTCTTCGGCCGCATAGGCATAGGGAAATAAATATTCAACGGCTTTGAACCCATCCTTGGCAGCAGCTTCAAAGCGGTCTAGAAAATCCATGTCGGGGTACATCATGGAAAGATTGGCAGCAAATTGAGGCATGTTCTGCTTTCAAAAAAATAGGCGCGTGGTATTTAAACTAAAAAATGGTGGGGTTTTCCGCTTACCAAGAGGCGCCAAAAGTCTGGCGCAATTCTTCAATTTGTACGTCTGATAAGTGCTCCGGCGGGCGGGTCAAATTCAGTTGTATTAATTGGGCGGTCTCTTCGAGCTCTTCTAAAGTGGCCATGGCACTGGCCAGATCTTGGTGCCACACATTGGGCCCGAGTTTGGACAACATCACCGCCCGAATGGGTGTACCTTGCTTTGCAAACTTCTGAATGGTCAGCGCCACAACATCAGCTGCCGCTGGATCGCCCGGCCGAAAATAAGGAATCAATGGCACATGACCCACCTTCATGACAAAGTAGGGCGTGAGAGGCGGCAATAGCTCGGCGCCTTGGGTTGTGAGACTGAGAGACACGCAATGTGTGCTGTGGGTGTGAATGACACATTGCGCGGGCAAACTGCCATCGGCATGGTCAGACGCTTCGTATATTTTTCGATGCAGCGCCATGGTTTTGCTTGCGCGTTGGCCGCTGATTTGAGTGCCATTTCGATTGAGCAAGGCCAAGGTGGCAGGGTCTAAATGCCCCAGACTGGCGTCGGTCGGCGTGATTAAAAATCCATCGCCCATGCGCATGCTGATGTTGCCGGCAGTCGCATGCACATAGCCACGTTGAAAAAGACTGAAGCCAACGCGGCATATTTCTTCGCGGGCCTTGGCTTCACTGATCTGCGAAGTGCTGTGAAAGTTCATGCGCCCGCTCCCGCCAAAATATTCAATGCTTTGGTAAAAAAATCGGGCGTGCCAAAATTACCTGACTTGAGGGTGAGGTGTCCCGCGTCATGGTTGGGCGCATAGCACCAAGGGACGCCCGGATCGATTTGCGCGCCAATTTGCATTTGTGAAATTCGCAAGGCTTGCACGCAAGCGCCTGACGTTTCGCCGCCCGCAATCACCCATTGCTTGACGCCCAATGCTTGCAAGCCAATGCTGACTTGTGCAAGCGCTGACTCCATCCAGGCACCGGCTTGCTCTCGACCTAATTTCGCCTGTACTTGTTGCAAGGTTTGTGCGTCAGTCGTGGCGTAAATCAGAACGGGTCCTTGGGCCAGCAAAGGTTGAGCCCAGGCCAATGCTTTGGCAACATCCGCTTTGATTTGTGTTGGCACATCGCCAGCTGACCAACCCATGGGTAAAAACTGCCAACTGGGCAAGCCCATCGCTTTGTAATGAGCCACTTGGCCCTGTGTGGCCAGGGAGCAGCTGCCAGACACGATGGCTTGATAGCCTCGCGCCTTGGGCAATGCAGAGGCGTGCGCTGAACTTGTTAAGCCCCAGTTCTGCGGCAAGCCAATTGCCACGCCTGATCCTGCCGTGACCAGCGCCATGTTTTTAAGCGCAGGCCCCAATTTTTTTAAATCGTCATTGTTGATGGCGTCCACAATGGCAACGCCCACACCTTGCGCTTCCAGCGCTTTGATTTTGTCTTCAATGGCCGCCGTTCCAAGTGCCATCACGGTGTGGTCGATCAAACCAACTTTGCGTTGAGTTTGTGCTTGCATGACGCGAACCAGATTGGCATCGGTCATGGGTGTGAGCGGATGATTTTGCATGCCGCTTTCGTTCAACAACACGGGGCCCGCAAACAAGTAACCCTTGAAGACAGTTCGGCCATTGTCGGGAAATGCGGGCGTGGCAATGGTGAATTTGCAATTCAGAGCGTCCATCAAGGCCTCTGTCACAGGCCCGATATTGCCTGCGGGTGTGCTGTCAAATGTAGAACAGTATTTGAAATAAATTTGTGTCGCACCTTGCGCTTTGAGCCACTTCAAGGCGTCTAAAGATTGCGCGATGGCTTCACCTGACGGAATGGTTCTTGACTTCAAAGCCACCACCACGGCATCCACGTCGGAGGACAAAGGTGCCGTGGGCACGCCAAATGTTTGCATCACCCGCATGCCAGCGCGCACCAAATTATTGGCCAGGTCGGTGGCGCCGGTGAAGTCGTCTGCGATGCAACCCAGTTTCATGACCTCAGCCCTTTGCTTGCGTGGGCAGTTGAATCCCTGGGAAAATTTTGATCACTGCACTGTCATCCTCTTTTGCAAAGCCTGCTGTACTGGCTTGCATGAACATTTGATGGGCCGTGCTAGAAAGAGGCAGTGGAAATTTGCTGGCGCGCGCCATGTCAAGAACAAGGCCCAAATCTTTGACAAAAATATCGACGGCTGACAAGGGCGTGTAATCTGCGGCCAAAACATGCGCCATGCGGTTTTCAAACATCCAACTGTTACCGGCACTGTGGGTAATGACTTCATAAAGTGCTGCAGGGTCAACGCCTTCGCGCAACCCGAGTGCCATGGCTTCTGCAGCGGCAGCAATGTGCACGCCTGCCAACAGTTGGTTGATGATTTTCACTTTGCTGCCAGCACCTGCGCTGTCACCCAGCTTGTAGACCTTGGCTGCCATGGCATTGAGAAAGACCTCTGCTTTTTCATAAGCCGCAGGTGTGCCTGCGGTCATCATGGTCATTTGGCCGGAGGCCGCTTTGGCGGCGCCGCCAGAAATTGGCGCATCAATGTAGTGAATGCCGAGATCGTTCAGTTGCTTTTCTAGCCCGACAGAAAAAGCAGGATCAACTGTAGAGCACATCACAAACACGCTGCCGGCCTTCAGTTGTTGGGCGCAGCCGCTGTCTGTCGCACCATCACCAAACAAAACAGAGGCAGTTTGCGCTGCATTCACGACAACCGAGATTAAAACGTCGGAAGCGCGTGCGATATCAGCCAGACTGGCGCATGCCAAGCCGCCCTCAGCCGCAAATTTTTGCGCGACGTCGTCGCGGACATCAAATACATTGACCGCGTGTCCAGCACGGCGAAGCGATTGCGCCATGCCCATGCCCATGGCGCCTAAGCCAATGACGCCTACCGTTAAATTGCTTGTCATGAAATTACTCTCCAGCCACAGTCAGCATGATTTTTCCGATGTGCAGAGATGACTCCATCAGTGCGTGAGCTTGCGCGGCCTCACTCAAGTCAAAAACTTTGTGAATCACAGGCGCTACTTTGCCGGATGTCAGCAAAGGCCAAACACGTTCATTCAGCTCCTTGGCAATTTGAGCCTTGTCTGCTGCGCTTCGAGGGCGCAAGGTAGAGCCCGTGAACGTGAGGCGCTTGGTCATTAATGAGACCCAGTCGACTTCCACTTTTGAAGGCTGTAGAAATGCAATTTGCAACAAACGACCTTCAACAGCCAGCGCCTTCAAGTTGCGCTGCATGTAACTGCCGCCGACCATGTCCAAAATAGCGTTGACCCCTTTTTGATCCGTGAGCTTCAAGACTTCTTCAACGAAGTCTTGCAATTTGTAATCAATGGCGGCATGTGCGCCAGCCTTCAAACATGCCGCTACTTTTTCTGCGTTGCCCACAGTGCAAAATACCTGAGCGCCAAAAGCATGCGCCAATTGAATGGCTGTTAGGCCGATGCCTGAAGAGCCGCCATGCACCAAAATGGTTTCGCCACTTTTCAATTTGCCGCGTTGAAACACGTTGGTCCAAACGGTGAAAAAGTTTTCGGGCAACGCGGCGGCTTGAAGCAGTGAGTAGCCTTCAGGAATGGGCAGCGCTTGACCTTCGGGGACGGTCACAAATTCCGCATAGGCGCCGCCATTGGTGAGGGCGCAAACCTTGTCGCCAATTTGCCATTGTGAGACGCCTTGGCCCAGCGCAACCACTTCACCAGAAATCTCAAGACCCACAATGGGCGATGCGCCTGGAGGCGGTGGATAGCGCCCGCTGCGCTGCAAACAATCAGGCCGGTTAACACCCGCAAACGCCACCCTCACCAAGACCTCGCCGATGGCGGGTGAAGGCGTTGCGCACGTACTGGGTTTTAAGGCCTCAGGGCCTCCGCCAGCGCCATGGTCAATGAATTTCATGGTGGGTGGAAGCGTCATGTCAAACTTTCGGAAGTTAAATGGAGTGAGTGGGCGAGCTGCAACTTGAAAACTGCAGTGCCAGCCATGAGGTTGGGCCAGACCCTCACTTCTTGACCTTCTTGAAGGCCAAAACTGTCAATGATCTTGAGGTCATTTTTGGTTGCAAGTTGTGCAAAGTCTGCAAAGGTGCCGACCCTGATATTGGGTGTGTCGTACCACTGGTAAGGCAAGCGTTTGGTAACGGGCATGCTGCCTGCCAAGATGCTCAATCGGTTGGGCCAATGCGCAAAATTTGGGAATGCCAAAATGCCTGTGCGGCCCACACGAGCCGTCTCTCGCAACATGACTTCCGCATTTCTTAAATGTTGCAAGGTGTCAATTTGCAGAACCACATCAAAAGATTGGTCGGCAAACATGTTGAGACCTTCGTCCAAATTCAGCTGAATGACGTTAACGCCCCGCTTGACGCAAGCTTGGATATTGCCATCGTCAATTTCCACACCGTAGCCAGAACAGTGGCGATGCTGTTGCAGGTAATCTAGAAGTGCACCATCGCCGCAACCCAAGTCCAAGACGCGAGAACCTTCGGGCACCAAACGCGCGATGGCTTCAAGGTTGACGTGCTCACTCATGCCGAGGCCCCCTTGGCCAGAGTGCGGGAAATATTTTCAAAATAGGAACGTACGACATTCATATAGCGCGCATCGTCCAATAAGAAGGCATCGTGCCCATGTGGCGCATCAATTTCGGCGTAGCTCAGATCACGTTTGTTGTCTAGCAACGCGCGCACCATTTCTCGACTTCTGGCGGGAGAGAATCGCCAGTCGGTGCTGAAGCTCACCAATAAAAATTTGCAGGTGGCTTTGGCAAGTGCCGCTGTCAAGTTGCCACCCAAAGTTCGTGCGGGATCGAAATAATCCAAGGCACGGGTGATCAGCAGGTAGGTGTTGGCGTCGAAGTACTCGCTGAATTTGTCGCCTTGATAGCGCAAGTAGCTTTCAATTTGAAACTCAACATCTTGTGTGGAGTAACGATAGCCCGTGGCGTTGTTAGTCACGGCTTCGCGCAGCTCACGGCCAAATTTTTCATTCATCACATCGTCACTCAAATAAGTGATGTGGCCAATCATTCGAGCAATGCGCAGACCCCGCTGCGGCAAGACCCCATGTTTGTAAAAGTGACCCCCATGAAAGTCGGGATCGGTCACGATAGCGCGCCGCGCGACTTCGTTAAAGGCAATGTTCTCGGCAGTTAAGTTGGGTGCGCTGGCCACCACCACGGCGTGCGCAACGCGGTCTGGGAAACGCAAAGTCCAAGACAGTGCCTGCATGCCGCCCAAACTTCCGCCCATGACCGCTGCCAAAGTTTGAATGCCCAGGGCATCCAGCAGCCTGGCTTGCGCGTCGACCCAATCTTCCACCGTTACCACGGGAAAGTCAGCGCCATAAATTTCACCGGTGTCGGGGTTGGTGTGCATGGGCCCCGTAGAACCAAAGCAAGAACCTAAATTGTTGACGCCAATCACAAAAAATCGGTGGGTATCGACCGGCTTTCCAGGGCCAATCATGTTGTCCCACCAGCCTTCGCTTTTTGTTTGGCCTTCGTAGACACCCGCCACGTGATGCGAGGCATTGAGCGCGTGGCAGATGAGCACCGCATTGGACTTGTCGGCATTGAGGGTGCCGTAGGTCTCGTAGGCCAAGTCGTAGGCGCGAATGGCAGCGCCGCTTTGCAAAGCAAGCGGTGCTTCAAAAAACATCGACTGAGGCGTGGCGATCAATGACATGAAATAAGGCAACCCAATAAGGCGGTTGGGCTAATTATCAGGGCTTTAAAGCTTTGTGGGCGTCACGGACGGCGCAATCTCGGTGGGCTGGGTCTCGATTGCAGCATTGACTTTTTCGGGGGTTGGTGAGGGGCCGCCCCACAAGGCCAAAGCCCCAAGAACTGCAAAGACCACGGCGGAGATTCTGTGGACCCATGAAAGCGAAATTTGGCGCGTGATGGCCTCGCCGAACCAAACCACGGGGGCATTGGCCAGCATCATGCCCAGTGTGGTGCCTGCAACGACCCAAAACCAACTTTGAAACTGCGCAGCCAGCATGACCGTTGCGACTTGTGTTTTATCGCCCATCTCAGCAATGAAAAATGCCACCACCGTGGTTGCAAAAACACCCATTCGAGGGTTGGCCTTTTCAGCCTCTTCGTCTAATTTGTCTGGCACCAGAATCCATACGGCCATGGCCAAAAAGGAGCCGCCCAAAACCCATCTCAAAGCCTCTGCGCCCAACTGAGTTGTAACCCAACTTCCAACAGCGCCCGCCAAGCCATGGTTGGCCAATGTGGCGACCAGAATGCCCCAGACGATGGGCCAAGGTTTTCGATATCTTGCGGCCAGGACCAAGGACAAAAGCTGTGTTTTGTCGCCCATCTCAGCGAGGGCCACGATACCAGTCGAAACGAGAAATGCTTCCATACGGTGATCATATCTTTCGCCAAAGACCATATTTGGCGCGCTTTTTGCTTGATTTTGGTGCGCCACGCACAAAAGCGGGTTTAACGCACCAAATTAATTCAAAAACAAAAGAGATCTACATGGAAGCACTAAAACAGGGCGCTGATGCGCTTTTCATTTTGTTAGGCGGCATCATGGTTTTGGCCATGCATGCGGGGTTTGCTTTTTTGGAATTGGGCACAGTTCGCAAGAAAAACCAGGTCAATGCCTTGGTCAAAATTTTGGTCGACTTTTCTGTCTCGACCGTGGTTTATTTTGTGGTGGGTTACAGCGTTGCTTATGGCACCAACTTTTTTGTTGGCGCAGAGCAATTGGCGCAAAAAAATGGCTATGACTTGGTGAAATTCTTTTTCCTCTTGACCTTTGCGGCAGCCATCCCTGCCATCGTTTCTGGCGGTATTGCCGAGCGCGCCAAATTTTGGCCTCAACTCATCGCCACAGCTTGCCTCGTGGGTTTTGTGTACCCCTTCTTTGAGGGTATCGCTTGGAATCAGCACTTTGGCGTGCAAGCTTGGATCAAGGCCACCACCGGCGAAGAGTTTCACGACTTCGCGGGCTCCGTGGTGGTCCATGCCATGGGCGGTTGGATTGCACTGCCTGCCGTGATCTTGTTGGGCGCACGCTACAACCGCTATAAAAAAGACGGTGCCGTTTCTGCGCATCCCCCTTCCAACATCCCCTTTTTGGCCTTGGGTGCGTGGATTTTGATTGTGGGCTGGTTTGGTTTCAACGTGATGAGCGCCCAAACACTCGACAAGATTTCAGGCTTGGTGGCCGTGAATTCATTGATGGCCATGGTCGGCGGCACTTTAGCGGCCTTGCTGTTGGGCAAGAACGACCCGGGTTTTGTACACAACGGACCCTTGGCCGGACTGGTTGCTGTGTGTGCAGGCTCAGACCTCATGCACCCGTTTGGCGCCTTGGCTGTGGGCGCTGTGGCTGGTGCTTTGTTTGTGGTGATGTTCACGCTGACACAAAATAAATGGAAGATTGACGACGTCCTGGGTGTTTGGCCCTTGCACGGTGTGTGCGGTGCTTGGGGCGGTATTGCGGCGGGCATTTTTGGGCTGCAGTCCTTTGGCGGTTTGGGCGGCGTTAGTTTTCAGGCCCAGCTCATTGGCACTGCCATGGGTGTGGCGTGGGCTTTAGGGTGCGGCATTTTGGTCTACGGCATTTTGAAAATGACCATGGGTCTCAAAATGACGCCTGAAGAAGAGTACGAGGGTGCGGACCTGACAGTTCACAAAATCAGCGCCACGCCAGGCCGCGAAGCGAGCTGGTAATTCATGGAAAACACATCTAATCCCAAGTATTTAAAGGCCTTTCAGAGAATTTACTTGCCAAACCTTTTGTTTTATGGCCCATAATGCCTGAGCACTCCCCCGAAGGGGTATGCTTTGTTCGCGGTGTACAGGTGTCAGTTTCGCTTCCTTCCGAGGTTTTTTAGGTTTGTTGATGCGTTTTTGGGGCTCCATCGCTTTTGTTTTCGTGTTTAGAGGAGTCCCTTTCAATGGGCAAAAAACTATACGTCGGCAATTTGCCGTACTCGGTTCGTGACGGTGATTTAGAGCAGGCCTTCGGCCAGTTCGGTTCTGTTACCAGCGCTAAAGTCATGATGGAACGCGATACAGGTCGCTCCAAAGGCTTTGGCTTTGTGGAAATGGGCTCAGATGATGAAGCTCAATCTGCAATCAACGGCATGAATGGCCAGCCTTTGGGCGGTCGCAGTGTTGTTGTCAATGAAGCACGTCCCATGGAAGAGCGCCCTCCGCGTTCCGGTGGTGGTGGTGGCTTTGGCGGCGGCGGCGGCGGTCGTCGTGAAGGCGGCGGCGGTTATGGCGGCGGCGGAGGTGGAGGGGGTTGTGGTGGCGGTGGCGGTGGCGGTGGCGGTGGCTACGGCGGCGGCGGCGGCGGCGGTGGTCGTCGCGAAGCCGGCGGCGAGTCCGGTTTCCGTAGCCCCTACGGCTCAGGCCCACGTGGCGGCGGCAGTGGTAACGGTGGCGGTGGTGGTGGCGGTCGTCGCGAAGGCGGCGGCGGTGGCTACGGCGGCGGTTATTAATCGCTGTTGACTTCTGCTCTCACACCCTCAGGTGTGAACCAAAAAAAGCCCTGCATGCAGGGCTTTTTTATTGACTCATTCTTGTACGCGAGATTTTCGAACTTGGTTTTTGAAGATGCGGTCAAACAAAGCGGTTGGCAAAATTCTGAGGATGCGAGCGACCCATGCCATGGGCGCAGGGATGACTTTGAAACTTTGACCACGCTCAATCGCCCTAAAGGCTGCGTCAGCGAAAGCTTCTGAGCTCATCAAAAAAGGCATAGGAAACTTATTTTTTGCCGTCAAAGGTGTCTTGATGTACCCGGGTGCCAGGGTGATCACTTTGAAGCCTTGGGGATTTAACTCTCCGCGCAAACTTTCACAATAACTGATGGCGTCTGATTTGCTGGCGCAATAAGCGCCATGGCCAGGCATACCGCGAACGCCAGCGACGCTGGCAATTCCCACAAAAGTGCCGACACAAAACGAAGCAGGGAATTCTGCCGCTCGATTTTTCATAGGTTGAATGAAGGGATGGAATGTGGCGGCCATGCCCATGACATTGGTTGCCATGACTTGTTGCAAAACATCCAAGTCGCCTCGAATGCTGGTGTCCATGCCAATACTGATGCCCGCATTGGCAATGACCACATTGGGAACCCCCATCTCCACCATGCATGTCTGTGCTGCGGCAATGATGCTGTCTGGTTGACTGACGTCGGCGCCAAAACATTGAGCTTGGTCTGACCCAATGCCGTGTTCGTTCAGCCAAACTTGCATGTCAGGCACCCTGCGTGCCACCAGGGCCAGACGCCAACCTGCCTGGTGATAGCGCAGCGCCAGTGCTTGACCTAGACCACTGGAAGCGCCTGTGATAAATACCAAGGGCATCATGAGAATCTTTCCGTTGAAAAATCGATTTGAAACACAGGACACCAACTCGTTGCGGTCGGCACAAGTCAATTAGCGTTTGGCCGCTTGTATGACGCCTCGAACTTTGCCTGTTAATTCGTACTCACCTGTTTGACTGTTCAGGCGCATGCTGTTGGCTGTGAAAACATCTTGGCCACGTCTAATTTCAACGGGCACATTGCTGAACAAGCGCTCCTCTTTGGTCATCGTGTTGAGTTTCTGGCTTCGCAATTCTGTGGGCGAAAGGCCATTATTTTTAGAGGAGGCGTGTTGGGTTAAAAGGACATCGCCCATCAATGTCATTTCAGAGCCATCGCCCTTGGCCAGTGCCCGATCAGCTCGCGCATTGAAGCGTTTGCCGTTTGGGTTAACGCCTTGCAGGACCACATCGCTGATTTCTAAAGTGTCTGAGTCAGGAAAGTGCTGAGCACGTTTGCCACTGATCTCTTTGATGAGACGACCGCTGCTGTTAAAGGACTGGACTGAAAATTGGTTTAAATAATAATCGGGCTCTTGGCGTACGGCTTTTGTGGGTGCGTCATTCAAAAGGGTGGGCAAACTTCTAACCAACCACCAACTGCCTAAAGCGAAAATCGCCATGACCAAACCAGGAAGGTACAGGGCCAAGCTGTCTAGCGCGCGACGAATGGTTTCCATCACGATTTTTCTGGAACGCCAACTCGAGAAAGGAGTTGGCCATATTGACCGCTGGCCACAACAAGCACATCACAAAACTCACGGGCCGCACCATGACCACCTTTTCGCACGGTGACAAAATGTGCCAGCGCCAGAGCTTGCGCGTGTGCGTTGATCGGCGCGCAGGCAAAAGCTGCGCGTTGCATCACGGGCAAGTCGGGCCAGTCATCACCCATGGCGGCAGCCTGATGCCAGCCAAGGCCCAAGGCGGTTAAAAACTTCTCAGCTGCAGGCAACTTTTCTTCTGTGCCAAATTGCGCGTGTTCGATGCCTAAGGCCTTGAGGCGAACGCGCAGCGGCGCAGAGTCGCGCCCCGTGATGATGACGGGCGTGATGCCAGACAACTTCAAAAGCTTCAGGCCATGACCATCCAAGGTGCTGAAACGCTTGAGGGTTTCGCCTTGTTCAGAAAAATACAAACCGCCGTCTGTCAATACACCGTCAACATCAAAGAAAGCCACTTTCACGCCTTGTGCTTGAAGCAACAATTCGGGTGGAAAATTCAAAGCAGGTTGAAGGGCTTGCATGCGTTTATTTTTCAGATTGCGCTTAAATGACTTTGGCGCGCATCAAGTCGTTGCTGTTCAAGGCGCCGCATAAAACACCTGCAGCGGTCACAACCAAAACGCTGGTAATTTTGAACTGCTCCATGAGCTCGGCCGCCTCGACAGCAAGCGCATCTTGGCGGATGGTGCGCGGGTTTGAGTGCATCACATCTTGGGCGGTCAATGCCCTTAGATCAACCCCTTTTTCAACCAGGCGTCTGAGATCACCATCGGTAAAGATGCCCAAGATGTGCCGCCCCTCATCAACGATGGCCGAAGCACCCAAACCTTTGTGGCTCATCTCGCGCATGAGGTCTGAAAAGCCAGCCTGCGGCAAGACGCTGGGCACTTGATCGCCTGTTCGCATCAAGTCGCTGACATGCGTTAACAAGCGCCTGCCTAAGGACCCGCCAGGATGTGAGCGGGCGAAGTCTTCAGCTTTGAAGCCGCGCGCATCTAACAAAGCAACAGCCAACGCATCACCCAAGGCCAATTGGACGGTGGTGCTGGCGGTTGGCGCCAAATTGAGCGGGCACGCTTCCTTGGCAACGCTGCTGTCTAAAACAATGTCCGCATGTTTGGCCAGTGCCGAATTTGGCCCGCCCGTCATGGCGATGAGCGGTATGCCCTGACGCTTGAGCACTGGCAAGATGGACACCAGTTCATCACTTTCTCCGCTGTTGGAAATGGCCAAGACCACGTCCACCGCTTGGATCATGCCCAAGTCGCCATGGCTTGCTTCACCCGGATGAACAAACATGGCGGGTGTGCCAGTGGAGGCGAGCGTGGCAGCAATCTTGGCGCCAATGTGGCCGCTTTTGCCCATGCCTGTGACAACCACGCGGCCTTGGACGTTGAGCATCATTTGGACGGCCAGAGAAAAACGGTCGTCCAAACGAGATTTAAGCCGCATCAGTGCATCGGCCTCAATGTCCAATGTTTCGCGTGCGAGTTGCAGCGCTTGTTCAGAATTGAATGACATGGGGCTTATTTTAGCGGAGTGATCGCAAAAGCGTGACTATGATGACGATGTATACCGGAATGCCCTATGGAAGTGAACCAATGAACAATGCATGGCATGAAGTGCCCTTGTCGGTGAATGACTACTTAAAACACAATATTCGCACCGTGCCCGACTGGCCGGTGGCGGGTGTGCAGTTTCGCGACATTACCCCGCTCTTGCAAAATCCACGTGTCTTTCGGGTGTTGATTGATGCATTCGTGCATCGTTATATGACGCCTTCAATGCGTCCCGATGTGGTAGCAGGTTTGGATGCGCGTGGTTTTATTTTGGGCGCTGTGGTGGCCTATGAGTTGAACGTCGGCTTTGTTCCTATTCGTAAAAAAGGCAAATTACCTTTTACAACTGTTGAAGAAACTTACGAGTTGGAATATGGCACAGCAACCGTAGAGCTGCACACAGATGCCGTGCAACCGGGCCAGCGTGTTTTACTGATTGACGATTTGATCGCCACCGGTGGCACGATGATGGCAGGCATGAAGTTGCTAGAAAAACTGGGCGCGCATGTGATTGAGGGCGCAGCCATTGTTGATTTGCCTGAACTGGGAGGTTCTGCAAAATTACGCGAGGCAGGGATGCAACTCTTTACCCTGGTTGATTTTGACGGCCACTGAGACACAATGCCCGATGCCTCATGAATTTGCTTCAAGCATTGAATTGAAGCGCCGCCAGACCGGCATAGACGCCGCCCAATTGAACCAACTCAGCATGCTGACCTTGCTCTACCAAGCGGCCATGTTCCAAGACCAGGATCTTGTCGGCTTGCTGCACAGTGGCCAACCGATGTGCAATGACCAATGTCGTACGACCTCGCATGGCGGACTCCAAGGCCGCTTGAACCATTCGCTCACTGTTGGCATCCAAGGCACTGGTGGCTTCATCTAACAGCAAGAGCGGCGGATTTTTCAAAATAGCGCGCGCGATGGCAATGCGTTGTCTTTGTCCGCCCGACAATCGAACGCCACGCTCGCCCAAGAAAGTGTTGTAACCCTCTGGTAGATCAACGATGAACTCATCGGCAAAGGCCGCTACTGCGGCAGCATGAACTTCATCATCTGAAGCGGCTGGGTTGCCGTATCGAATGTTTTCAAGCGCGCTGGTAGAAAAAAGAACAGGCTCTTGCGGCACGATGCCAATGCGTTGCCGTAAGTCCTGCAAACTGAGATTTTGAACAGGGATGCCATCCAACAAAACTTGGCCACGCTGTGGGTCATAGTAACGAAGCAGCAACGCAAACAAAGTGGTTTTGCCAGCGCCGCTAGGGCCCACCAAGGCCACCGTTTGCCCGGCTTGAATGTCGACTGAAAAATCTTCCAGCGCCATTTGAGAAGGTCTTGAAGGATAGTGAAATTTCAAATCTTGAAATTGAAGGGTGCTGCCACTC
>JBIKOZ010000276.1:0-3135 GCA_044357745.1 Limnohabitans sp.
CATAAACCGTTACAGCCTTGATCACGGGAAAATCGCTTCGTTCCACCGCCAGAATGATTTCACGGCCAACGCCGGGGATACCAAAGAATCGTTCTAAAAGAAATGCGCCCAACAACAATGTAGGTATGTGAGAGATCACAAAGGTAATGACTGGAATCAAGGCGTTGCGCAGAACATGGACGAACATCACACGGGTTTCAGACAAACCTTTGGCTCTGGCAGTTCGCACGTAGTCTTGGTCAACTTCGTCTATGACAAAGCTTCGAAACAAACGTGTGTTGGGCGCAATGCTCACCAGCAAGCCAAGCAAAATGGGCAAGGGTGCGAAAACGGCAATATTTTTCCAATAATCTTCGCTCCATCCTTGAACCGGGAACCAGCCCAAGCGATAAGCCAAAACATATTGACCCAAAATAATGAAGACCAAGATACTGACAGACATGAGCGCCGTAAAGATCACCATCGTGCCTCGGTCAATGGAGGAGCCACGGACCCAAGCCAAGCCAACGGCCAAACACAAAGCCACCAATGTTTCAATGACCAACAGGGGCACCATCAGCGTCAACGATGCAGGCAAGCGAGTGGCAAATATATGGGCCACTGATTCGCCTGTGGTCCAGCTGTTACCGAAGTTAAAGGTGGCCACCTGTTTTACAAAAATCCATAACTGCACTGTAAGGGCTTGGTCTAAGCCCAACTCTGCACGAATGCTGTCGATTTGTTCTTGGTTGGAAAACAAACCGGCCAAGACATAGGCTGGGTCACCACCAATCCAGTTGAAAAGAAAAAAGACCAACAAAATGACACCCGCAAGTGTGGGAACCATTTGCCACAAACGACGAAGAACATAAGCACTCATGGTGTGATCCTCGGTTTAAGGTTTTTGAATGTCATAGTAAATCCAGTCACCCAAAATAAGCGGGTGCTTGCGAAAACCTTCGACCCGATGGTGACTCAGGCGCGTGGAAACGCTGGTTGAGCTCAAACCAAGTGCCCCATTGACTTCCATCAAACGATACATGTTGTGTAGCACACGCGTACGCTCTGGACCATCAGGCAGACGTTTGAGTTGCTCAAAATAGGCGTCGTATTCTGCACTCTCAAAGCACGAATAATTATTTTGACCAATGGTTTTTGAGTACAGCAACTTCATCACGAACTCAGCTTCAGCAGAACGTGTCCATCCCAAAGACCATGAGGGAATGGCGCACTGTTTGCCTTGCTTCAACATTTCTGGAAATTTGTCTTTCTTGACCTTCAATCGAATGCCTAGGCGATCCATTGATTTCTTCCACAATTCATCGCGCTCACGTTCAATGGACGATGTCGAAGAATAAATGGTTAAGACCAAAGGTTTACCGTCAGGGTACATGCGATATCCCTTGGCATCTTTTTTGTAGCCAAATTGGTCCAACAAGGCATTGGCTGAAAGGGGGCTGAACTTCACAATACTTTTGTAGTTAGGATCGTGCCCCGCAATCACAGGAGAAACCATTTGCTGGGCTTTGATGGCCTGGCCTTTGCGTATCACGCGAATTTCTTCGTCGACATCGTAGCCCATGATGATGGCACGACGCAGTGCAATTCGCTCTGGTGTATAGCCGCCAATCAAAGGATCTCGCAGGTTGAAAAACTGATACCGAATGTCGGGCTCAACACTGCGGAACATGTT
This sequence comes from Limnohabitans sp., assembly GCA_044357745.1. Classification (GTDB taxonomy): domain Bacteria; phylum Pseudomonadota; class Gammaproteobacteria; order Burkholderiales; family Burkholderiaceae_C; genus Limnohabitans_A. The sequence continues at coordinate 1,673 of JBIKOZ010000276.1, forward strand.
CACGCCTTCTGCCACCCAGTTTTGCAACAAATCATTTTTAGGGGTCAGTGCTTTTTCAATGAATGAGGGCGGCACGGCAACGACATCGATTTCTTTGCCGCTGAACGCCAACCACATCGACTGCGGCTCTTCAATGATGCTCACCTCAACCCGACCAATTTGCGGCATTTTGCGGCCCTGCATTTGATTGGCGATGCGCAGCTCTAAGAGGTTATTAGCGGGGGGTTCGAAATTCCAAACGAAGCCTGCATACTCAGGATTGGCTTTTAAAATTATTTTGGAGCCCCGTACCCATTTGTCTAACATGTAAGGGCCTGTTCCCACGGGGTGGGCCATGATGCCTTCAAAGCCATATTTTTCAACCACTTCTCTTGCCATGCCGGCGGTAAAGGGGCTGGTGAGAAGCGTTAGAAAATTGCGGTCAGCTTGGTTGAGATGAATGACCAAGGTGTGTCTGTCTGTCGCGTAAATACCGGGGTGTTTGAGGCCGTAATCAAACTTTCCGCTGGCCGTCGCTTGTTGACGAGACTGCGCAAACCCCAAAATTTTGTCATCAAGATCAGAAACTTGGGGGCTGCGATTTTTAGGGTCGGCATGCCGCAACAAGGCATAGACAAAATCATGTGCCGTCAATTCCCGCCGCTGCCCTTTAAAGGCATCGTCTGGCGTAAAAAATAACCCTTTTTTGACTTTAAAGGTGTATGTTTTTCCATCTTTGGAAACCTCGGGCATGGACTCTGCAGCATCCGGCACCAAACGGGTGGGCATGGCCATCCAGTCGTAGGTCATGAGTGACTGAAAGATGGCCGCAGTGATGGTGTTGGAGTAGAGGTCGTTGACACGAACCGGGTCGAAGCCAGTTTCAGCCACTGGAAAAGCCAAGCGCAAAACTTTGTCGGGGTCAGCGGGATTCGCTTTGGGATCAGGGACAGGATTGGCGAGTGCGATAGACAGACACAACATCGCAGCAGCGCCAAAAATGAAGGCCTGTACGGAGAAAATTTTCAAATAAATAACCAGCGCCATGGGGGGCACTTGATGCTTTATTTTTAAACAATCAACGAATTTCAAAGCAATCCTTTGCAAAGGTAAAACATCAAAAAGCCCCGACTGGGCGGGGCTTTTTGGGGGCGTGCAAATGACTTAACGAACCACTGCGATTTGCTCGCGCTTACCGCCTTTGTAGGTGTACAAGGTCAGTGCGCCATTTTTGATGTCGCCTTTTTCGTCGAATGCAATGTTACCTGTCACACCTTTGTAATTGATCGCTTTCAAAGCGGGCAAGTACTTGGCGGGATCAGCTGAGCCAGCCGTGACCATGGCTTGCGCCATGACTTTCACAGCGTCATAAACGTAAGGGGCATAGACCTGCACATCGGCGTTGAACTTGGCTTTGAAGTCTGTGCGGAATTTTTCCATGCCGGCTTTTTGCTCGCCTTCCACACCACCCGCCTCAGCACAGA
>JBIKOZ010000127.1:0-5525 GCA_044357745.1 Limnohabitans sp.
CCTATTAGAGGCTCAAGCGATATCGGTTTTAAATGGATGGCTTGTGGATGGGCGCAAACCGAATGGTGAAGCATGCGCCGGGTGGCGTTTGCCCAGGATGCGCAATATCAACTGAAACGGCAGCGCCATGTCTTTGGGCAATTTCGCGCACGATGGGCAAGCCCAAACCAGAGCCGTCGACATTGCTGCCCAGTGCCCGATAGAACGGCTCAAAAATACGCTCTCTTTCTGCAACTGAAATGCCCGGCCCGTTATCTTCCACTTGCACCGCCAAGGCTTGACTGTAGGGGTCCACCAACAAGCGAACCGTGATGACGCCCGGTCTCTCTTCCGAGCTGGGCGTGTAATGAATTGCGTTGTCGACCAAGTTGCGAACCATCTCTTTTAACAGCGTTGGGTTGCCTTGGATTTTCAAGAAACGACGCTTCGTTTGGTGGTCAACGCCGTCGTAGCCCAGGTCTAAGCCCTTCTCCATGGCGCGCGGCAAAGAGTCATTCAAAACCTCGCTCACCAAGGCCTCCATGTCACAAGATTGCAAATCAATGGCGCCCGCGCCTTCCGCACGCGCCAATGAGAGCAACTGATTCACGGTGTGAGTGGCCTGGACACTGGCCCGCCCAATTTGTTGGAGTGATTGTTTCAAGTCCTCTTCGCTAGCGCCTTTTCTTTGCGCCAAATCTGCTTGCATTCGCAGGCCCGCTAGCGGCGTCTTTAATTGATGCGCAGCGTCTGCCAAAAATCTTTTTTGCGTGGCAATGGAGTCTTTGAGTCGTTTCAATAAATCATTCACGGAAGACACCAAGGGCGCAACTTCCAGTGGCACGGTCTTCTCATCCAGCGGGCTCAAGTCATCCGATTTTCTTTCGCGGATTCTCTCTTCCAATTCCGACAACGGCTTAATGCCGCGAACCAATGCAAGCCACACCAGCAAGACCGCCAAAGGCAAGATGGCGAATTGCGGCAACATCACACCCTTGATAATTTCAGTCGCTAAGACCGATCTTTTTTCACGCGTCTCTGCCACTTGCACCAACACGGGTGTCATGCCTGCGGTGTGTTTGTCCGACGCCAAATGAACCCAGGTATAGGCCACTCGAACTTCCAAGCTGCGCATTTCGTCGTCACGTATTTTGACTTCGTAACTGCCTATTTTTCCGTCATCTTGGGGTTGTGGTAAATCACGATCACCGCCTAAGAGTTCACCATTCGGGCCCATCACTTGGTAGTACACCAAATCAGCGTCATCCGCACGCAATAGTTCGCTAGCGGGTTGCGGCAAATTGAACTGCACTCGACGCTGATCGGGACTGAGCTTGACCCATTGCGACAAGGCCTCGACGTTATAAATCAAGGCACGGTCAAATGGCTTATTGGCCAGGCCTTGCGCCACCAACCATGTCAAGGCAAGGCTCACGGGCCATAAGAGCAACAGCGGCGTGAGCATCCAGTCCAGAATTTCGCCAAACAACGATCGCTGCTCGCGGCGAAAAAAAGACAGCTGCCAATTTTTAGATTTCATTCATCTTGCTGTTGACTGTTGCATTAAGCGCTTCATTAGCCTGGGATTTTTTCAAGGCAGTAACCAAGGCCGCGCACGGTGGCGATGCGAATCGGTCCCTTCTCAATTTTCTTGCGCAAGCGGTGAATGTAGACCTCAATGGCGTTATTGCTAACCTCTTCACCCCATTCGCACAAACGCTCGACCAATTGGTCCTTGCTCACCAAACGTCCGGTGCGTTGCAGCAACACTTCGAGCAATCCCAATTCACGCGCGGACAACTCGACCATCTTGCCGTCAATGGTGGCCACGCGGCCGGACTGATCGTAAATGAGGGGGCCGTGTTTGATTTGAGAGGTGGCGCCGCCCATGCCTCGGCGGGTTAATGCGCGAACACGCGCTTCTAATTCTTGCAGACTGAATGGTTTTGCCATGTAGTCATCTGCGCCGTAATCCAGGCCTTTGACACGCTCTTCGACGCCATCGGCTGCCGTCAAAATTAGAACTGGCAAAGTCGAGCCTCTTGCGCGTAGTTTTTTCAAGACTTCAAGACCGTGCATTTTGGGCAGGCCTAGGTCGAGAATGAGCAAATCGAACTCGTTGTTGGTCATGAGTGCGGCATCGGCTTCAGAGCCGCTTGCCACATGGTCCACAGCGGCACCTGCGCTGCGCAAACTCCGCAGCAGTCCATCGGCCAAGACCTGATCGTCTTCTGCAATCAAAATGCGCATTGTTGTCTCCCGATGTTTTTCTTAGCTGTCTTTGAGCCCGCGTTGAACCCTTGCAAATTTTAGGCGACTCTCAGTACTCTGCGTAGATTCTTTCTCGTGGCGGCTCAACAAGCATGCGTCACTTTTGTATTCTCCTTGTGCTCACATGCAATAAGCCTCTAGCCCCAAGGCCACCACTGTGGCGACTTCCAGTCCGACAGCGTCCTTAAACTCGCTCTCTGCTTGCGCCACGGCCATTTGAAATGCCGCCAACCAAGCAAGGCCCGCCTCCGTAAAGACAACTTGCCGCGCCCTTGCGTCGCGTGAATCGCTTTTGCGTGTGACCAAACCCCAAGCCTCACACTGGTCCACCAAATTGCCCATGGCTTGTTTGCTCATGCCCGCCGCTTGCGCCAGCTCTGTGAGTCGGGAGCCTTGCAGTGACAAATGCCGAGTGATGTGAATGTGCGCGGCACTGATCTGGTCTCGTGCTGCCAAATTGGACAAGGCCAAGGGCACCTGATCATTGTTGGCCATCAGACTTAACACGCGTGCGTCAAAACGCCGCATGGCGTGCCCCAACAAACGGCCTAAGTGCGTCTCCCGCCAACGATCGTCCAACACGCTGGACCGGTCAAAAATTGGCTTTGAATTTTGCGCTGAACTCTCATTGACTGGCATTTGCTGATAGTAAAGCAAACTGACTAAAAAATCTATTTACGGGCCAAGACAATGCCGTTACAGTACTGTTCAAGCATCCAGTCTTTGATCAACTTTCTAGATGCGCCATTTTTAACCCGTTGATTCTCAAGGAGATTTTCATGAGCGAGCAAAACAGCGACAAAACCAAAGCCCTGCAAGCAGCCCTGGCCCAAATTGAAAAACAATTTGGCAAAGGCACCATCATGCGCTTGGGCGAAGGCGAAGTCATCGAAGACATTCAGGTTGTGTCCACGGGTTCTTTGGGCCTAGACATCGCCTTGGGCGTAGGCGGGTTGCCCCGCGGTCGGGTGGTTGAAATATACGGCCCCGAGTCGTCCGGCAAAACCACATTGACCTTGCAAGTGATTGCCGAAATGCAAAAAGTAGGCGGCCAATGCGCCTTTGTCGATGCCGAGCACGCCCTGGACATCCAATACGCTCAAAAATTGGGCGTCAACCTGCAAGACCTGCTCATCAGCCAACCCGACACCGGCGAACAAGCCCTTGAAATTGTGGACAGCTTGGTTCGCTCCGGCGCGGTTGACTTGGTGGTCATCGACTCCGTGGCCGCGCTCACCCCCAAAGCCGAACTCGAAGGCGACATGGGCGACTCACTTCCCGGCTTGCAAGCGCGTCTCATGAGCCAAGCACTGCGCAAGCTCACCGCCACCATCAAGAAAACCAATTGCATGGTGATCTTCATCAACCAAATCCGCATGAAGATCGGCGTCATGTTCGGCTCCCCCGAAACCACCACCGGCGGCAATGCCCTCAAGTTCTACGCGTCTGTTCGCTTAGACATTCGCCGCACCGGCACCATCAAGCGCGGCGACGACGCCATTGGCAACGAAACCAAGGTCAAGGTGGTTAAAAATAAAGTGGCACCGCCCTTCAAAACAGCCGAGTTCGACATTTTGTTTGGTGAAGGCATCAGCCGTCATGGCGAGATCATCGACATGGGTGTCGAAGCCAAAATCATCGACAAGTCCGGTGCCTGGTATGCCTACAACGGCGAAAAAATCGGCCAGGGCCGCGACAACGCCCGTGAGTTTCTGCGCGAAAACGCCGAGTTGGCCGCCGAAATCGAAAACAAAGTTCGTGAGTCTTTGGGCATTCCTTTGTTGGCCGAAGCGGTTAACGCGGCCTGAGTGTGCATCCCTCTAACTCTCTTTAACCGGTGCGCTCCTTGATCAATGGCTCAGCCTGGGTTTAAGTTGTCTCTCAAAGGACGTGCGCTGCGGCTTTTGTCGCAGCGCGAACACTCTCGGGCTGAGCTGGTTCGCAAGCTGTCTTCACACGAAGAAGTGCCCGGTGAGCTTGCACAAGTTTTAGACGATTTACAAGCCAAAGGTTTCATCGATGAAACCCGCGTTCTAGAGTCCGTCGTCAATCACCGCGCCGCCAAGCTGGGCAATGGCCGAATCAAGCAAGAGCTCCAAGCCAAGGGCTTGGCGCCTGCGGCCGTAGCGCAGGCCATGCTCGACTTAAAAGAATCGGAATTTTCTCGGGCGCAAAACATTTGGCAAAAGAAATTTGGCGCACCCGCTTTAGACGCCAACGCCCGCGCCAAGCATTACCGCTTTTTACTCACACGAGGTTTCTCAGCCGAAGTGGTTCGCAAAGTGGTCAAGCTGTCTGGCGCACCCGACGAAGACTTCGACAGCTAGCCCGACAAGCCCAGCATTAACTTCAAATTTTGAACTGCGGCACCACTGGCACCCTTGCCCAAATTGTCTAAACGGGCAATCAGCACGGCTTGGCGATGCGCCTCATTTCCGAACACACGAATTTCCAATTGGTTGGAGTCGTTGTTGCCAGTGGCGCCTAACTTGCCACTTTCTTCGGCCGGCACCACACTCACCCAGTCACCTTGGTTTTGGCTGCTGGCATAGTGCGCACGCAAGGCTTCATAGACATCGATCACTTTGGGCTTGCCCGGCAAGTCGTCCAAAAATAAGGGCAGCTCCACCAACATACCTTGCCTGAAATTACCAACCGATGGCAAGAAAATAGGACGGCGGGTCAAGCCGCTGTACTTCATGATTTCAGGCACGTGCTTGTGTTGGAGGCCCAAGGCATAGGCTTCATGCAAGGGCGCACGACCCGCTTCGTAGTCTTCAATCATGGCTCTGCCGCCTCCGGAGTAACCACTCACTGAGGGCAGGGTTACGGGAAAATCATGCGGCAAGACACCGGCACCGACCAATGGTGCCAAGATGGCGATCGCACCGGTTGCATAGCAGCCTGGATTGGTCACACGTTGCGCGTTCGTAACGGCCTCACGCTGTCCTGCACGCAACTCGGGGAAGCCAAAAACCCAATGGTCATCCACACGGAACGCTGTGGAAGCATCAATGATGCGAGGTTTGTGACCAGGCAGGGCGTCGATCATGGCCACAGACTCCCGGGCCGCATCGTCGTGCAGACACAAAATGACCAAATCGACTTCGGCCATGAGTTCACGCTTGGCCTCAGGGTCCTTGCGTTTTTCAGGCGCAATGCTCACGAGCTCAATATCGGGCATGGCCAACAGACGCTCACGGATCAAGAGTCCGGTGGTCCCAGCTTCGCCATCAATGAATATTTTGGCCATTCAAGGCTCTCCCCATAAATTT
>JBIKOZ010000128.1:0-5509 GCA_044357745.1 Limnohabitans sp.
GGATAATTTCAGATATACGCATGTCAGAAATTATATTTTTTTTTCTTACGATGTCAATATTTAGGCTGATGCGCCAGGCTAGGGCCATGGTCTCGCTAGCGTTCAACCCAGCACCAGAGTTTTGGGATACAAAAAAGCTATTTTTTACCTAAATCGTGGGCCAAACTAGGGATATTAGGGTCATCCTGTATACAGAAATCGACCTTGAGTGGTTTAATCCTGTTTTCTAAAAACCACGTCATGCCCTCTTTGAACTTTTCCATTCAGGACACAGAAGCTGCTGAAGAAGGCGGCACGCAGGCTGTTAAAGCGCAGCAGCGCCTGCGTGAGTTGATCTTGGCAGGACATTTGGCTGCTGGCAGTCGCATTGCTGAATTGGCTTTGGTAGCACGCTTGGGCATGTCTCGCACACCCATTCGAGTTGCCCTCATGCGACTGGGCCAAGAGGGTTTGCTTGACGCATTGCCTGGGGGTGGTTATGCGGTGCGCACTTTTTCTGAGCGCGATGTGGCTGACGCCATTGAGCTGCGCGGCACGCTCGAGGGGCTGGCGGCGCGAATGGCCGCAGAGCGTGGAGTGAGTTCGGTTCTGTTGCAAGAGGCCGATGCCTGTCTCGACCAAATTGACCTCTTGTTGCACCAGGGCGGTCTGGATGACGAAGACTTTTCTGGCTATGTGCGTTTGAACGCTTGTTTTCACAGATTGTTGTCTGAGATGGCAGACAGCGCAGTTTTAGCGCGGGAAATTGAGCGGGCATCAAGTCTGCCATTTGCTTCGGCCTCTGGCTTTGTGGGGGTGCAGGCCAGCAAGCCAGATGCCCGCGATTTGTTGGTGGTGGCGCAGCATCAGCATCGTCAAGTGCTACAAGCCATTGAACAGCGCGAGGCCGGTCGTGCCGAAGCTCTCATGCGCGAGCATTCACGCATTGCCCAGCACAACTTGGGGCTGGCGCTCCAAAATCCTCAGCCCTCGGTCACGCCGGGTGTTCAACTGATTAAACACAAGAGGTGAATTATTTTTATTAAAAATACTTGGTATGTGGCCTGTTCCTTGGACGAGCTGGAGGCTTTAGGGACTCGACCGCTTGGGCGCACCATCTGTAATGAACAAATGGTATTTTTTAAGGGCCCAGAAAATAAGGTTGCGGCAGTAGAAGACTTCTGTCCGCATCGGGGCGCGCCTTTGTCACTTGGCAAAGTGTGTGAGGGTAAATTAGTCTGCGGTTACCATGGCTTGGAGATGGGTTGCGAGGGCAAAACCGTTCACATGCCAGGGCAGCGGGTGCGTGGCTTTCCTGCCATCAAAAACTATGCCGTGATCGAACGCTATGGTTTTGTTTGGGTCTGGCCAGGAGACCAGGCACAAGTCGATGCAGCGTTGATGCCGAGCTTTGAGTTTTTCGACAATCCCGCATGGGCTTACGGTGGTGGTTTGTATCACGTCAAGGCCGACTATCGTCTGATGATCGACAACTTGATGGACTTGACGCACGAGACCTATGTGCATGCCAACAGCATTGGTCAACCCGAGATCGATGAGACGCCTTGCAAGACCACCGTAGAGGGTGACAAGGTCATATTGCAGCGTCACATGGAGGGCATTCAGGCCCCGCCATTTTGGCAAATGGCGATGAGCGCAAACGGCCTAGACCCCAAAGCTCGTGTAGACCGCTGGCAAATTTGCCGTTTCACACCACCCAGTCACGTCATGATTGACGTGGGTGTGGCACTCGCAGGGCGGGGCGGGTTTGATGCCGCCCCTGAGCACAAAGCCTACAGCGTGGTTGTAGATTTCATCACACCCGAGACGGAAACTTCGCATTGGTATCACTGGGGCATGGCGCGTCAGTTCAAACCTGCTGATGCCGAGGTCACGATCAAAATTCGTGAGGGACAGGGCAAGATTTTTAACGAGGACATGGAGATGCTGCAGTTACAGCAGGCTAACATCAGCAAATGGCCCGACCGAAAATTATTGCTGCTCAACATCGACTCGGGGGGTGTGCAATCACGCCGAATCATTGACCGTATGTTGGCCCAAGAAAAGGCCAGCAGCACTATTGAGCCTCAAGGCATCATCACTGGAACCACGTCATGAGCAATGATGATCTGACGCAGTCCCCGTTGGGTGCCGACGGCGCCTTTGAAGTGCATCTGGCACAACGTGGCGAGAAGTATCGAGTCCCTGCCGACCAGTCTATTTTGCGAGTGCTAAGTGATGCAGGTGTAGACGTTCCGTTTGCTTGTGAGCAAGGTGTTTGCGGCACTTGTCTGACCCAGGTGTTGGCCGGACAGCCCGACCACTGGGACATGTTTTTGACCCCTGAAGAGCAGGCGGCCAACACCCAGATGATGATTTGTTGCTCGCGCAGCCAGACGGCTGTTTTGGTACTAGACATCTGAATTGAACCCCCCTTTGTATTTTTTTTAACCAACCAACTAGGAGACAACCATGACTATTAAAAAACGATTGATACAAGGTGCAGCTGTGCTTGCCCTTGTAGCGACAGCACAAGCGCAAGCTCAGGAAGTGCTTCTCAAAGTGCACCACATTTGGCCAACCGTGGCCATGGGGCACTCACGAGTGGTGGTGCCTTGGTGTGAAGCCATTGCCAAAGACTCTAACAACCGGATGCGCTGCCAGATTTTGCCAGCCATGACGGGTGGCGGCACGCCAGCTCAATTGGTCGACCGAGTGAAAGACGGTGTGGATGATTTGGTGGTAACGCTGCCTGGCTACACCCCAGGTCGTTTTCCCATCATGGAAGCATTGGAGTTGCCTTTCATGACCAACACCGCCGAATCAGCTTCAGCGGCTGCGTGGGATTTTTTACAGCAAGTACGCCACCAAAGAGTTTGCAGGGACCAAGATTTTGGCAACCTGGGTGCATGACGAAGGCTTTATAAGTACCTCCAGCAAACCCATTAAAAATTTGAATGACTTTAAGGGCCTCAAGATTCGCGCGGCCAGCCGCCAGTCTTCCAAGTTGTTGACCAGGCTCGGTGCAACACCAGTGGGTATGCCAATTCCGGCAGTGGCCGATTCCATGACCAAAGGTACGATTGATGGCTTCATGACAGCTTGGGAAATTATTCCCGCTTTCAAGCTGCACGAGGTTAGCAAATATCACACTGAAATTGAACAGAGTCGCCCTTCGATGTTCACGGCCGGTTTTGTGATGGCCATGAATCAAGCCAAGTACGACAGTCTGCCAGCAGATCTGAAGAGTGTGATTGACAAGCACAGCGGTGCGACTTTGTCGCGGACCATTGGACGTTACTGGGACGAAGCCACTGCACCTGGTCGCAATGCTGCCATTGCACGGGGTAACACCTTTAACAAAATTGATGCTGCCGAAACCGATCGTTGGATTCAAGCTTCAGCACCCCTTTATGATGAGTGGGTCGCTGACATGGACAAGCGTGGTTTGCCTGGCAAACAAATGTTGCAGGATACCAAAGACTTGATCAAAAAATACACGAAGTGATCTTGTGTCTGCCCCTCGTTTTTGAGGGGCAGAACCACTTTTTAATTTGGATTACTGATGCGCTTTTCGACATTGCTGCTCGCACCTGTGTGCCGTGTTTTTGCTGTGCTGGGTGCAGCGGTTGCGCTGATCACAGGATTGTTGACCACCTTGAGTGTGGTCATGCGAGCCGGTTGGTCTCAGCCCATTCCAGGCGATGTTGAAATGACGCAAATGGGAATTGCTTTTGCCATCTCTCTTTGTGTGCCTTATTGCCAGTTGCAAAGGGCCAACATCATTGTTGATTTTTTTACCCAGTCAAGCTCCAACAATACCCGACAATTTTTGGACGCCATGGGCAATCTGCTGCTGATTGTGTTGTATTGGCTGTTGGCTTGGCGGACCAGTGTGGGTGCATTGTCTGTTCATGAAGCAGGTGAAACCACCATGATCATCAGCTTGCCAATGTGGTGGGCTTATGCCTGCTTGGCACCCGGTTTGGCGCTGGCAGGATGGGTGGCCTTGATGCAAGCCTTGTCCGGTTGGTCGACACTTGGCCCAGAGGTCAAGGCATGAACGCCTTGGCCCCCCAAATTGGTTTGGCCATGTTTGTGGTCATGATTTTGCTCATGGCTGTGCGTGTGCCCATCGCTGCGGCCATGTTCATTCCGGGCTTGGTGGGCTATTGGCTAATGAGCGATAGCATCACCACACTTAACTTCCTCAAAGGCAGCGCTGTAGCGCGACTGACGGTTTACGAATTAAGTGTCATTCCCTTATTTTTACTGATGGGACAATTTGCGACGCAAGGTGGACTGAGTCGAGACTTGTTCAAAGCTGCTGCTGCGTTGGTCGGGCATGTGCGTGGTGGTTTGGCCATGGCTTCCGTATTGTCTGCTGGCGCATTTGGTGCAGTTTGTGGTTCATCTGTTGCGACATCGGCAACCATCACGCAAGTTGCCTATCCTGAGATGCGTCGGCATGGCTACAAGGGCCGTTTGTCTACAGCTTCATTGGCGGCAGGTGGCACCTTGGGTATTTTGATTCCACCTTCGGTACCCCTGGTGGTCTACGCCATTTTGACCGAGCAGAACATTGCCAAGTTGTTTGCTGCGGCCATGATTCCGGGCATCTTGGCCATGATCGGATACCTGTTGGTCATATTTCTTTATGCCAGAGCTCGACCCGACATGGCCCCCCTGAGCCCAACCCTAGCGGGGCCAGAAAAATGGACAGCCTTGATCGCCATCTGGCCTATCGTAGGCGTCTTTGTCATTGTTTTTTGTGGCATTTACGGCGGCTTATTTTCACCCACTGAAGGGGCAGGCATTGGCGCCGTCTTGACCATGCTGGTGGGCATTGTCAAAAAAGATCTCAAGTTGCCAGGAATGCAAGCTGCTTTGTTAAGCACTGCTGAAACCACCGCAATGGTCTTTCTGATTTTTCTAGGCGCAGACATGATGAACGCCACATTGGCGCTAACAGAAATGCCCAAAATGGTCGCCTCTTGGGTGTCTGGTTTGCCTGTTGCACCTTTGGGCATCGTCACTGCCGTATTGATTTTGTACATCGTGTTGGGATGTGTCATGGACGAGTTGTCGATGCTCTTGCTAACCATTCCCGTGATATTTCCTGCTGTGATGGCCCTCGACTTATGGGGCTTGTCGTACGAGCTCAAAGCTTTGTGGTTCGGAATTCTGGTCTTGATGACGGTCAGCTTCGGCTTGATTGCACCACCGGTTGGATTGAACGTGTATGTGGTTAACAACTTGGCCCGCGACGTTCCAATGTCTGAAACCTACAAGGGATTGGTGCCATTCCTAATTTGGGACATCATTCGTTTGGGCATCTTGCTCTTTGTTCCAGCACTGAGTTTGTGGTTGGTTGGGGTTTTGTTCGCTCGCTGAACTTGCGTAATCTTTACTAATGCAGTCATGGAGGAGTTAATGGCTGAAAATCTTGGTAGCCTCCTTAGAGAGTCACTCCTCATCAACTCTCATAGACAAGCTTTAAGTGGTCGAGTGGACAAGATGACCCGAGAGG
>JBIKOZ010000129.1:0-5508 GCA_044357745.1 Limnohabitans sp.
CCAATTCAGAAATTTCAATTAAATTCAGGTGGGCGTTCTCAAAGTTCTTTCAAATAAACTGAACAAACGCTCCCAATGACGTTCGGCTGCTTTGGCGTTGTACATGCCTTCTCTTTGTGGGAATACAAAGCCATGCACCACTTTGGGATACCACTCGAGGCGATAGTTTGACTTGGCTTCGCGCAGCGCATCTTCTAATTTTTGGATGTGCTCTGGCGGTGCCCACTGGTCAATTTCTGCGCAGGCAAAGTAACTCTCACACTTTATTTTGGATGGCATGAGGTGCGGAGAGTCTGGTGCATCGGTGGCCATGTTGGCGCCATGAATGGAGGCAATGCTTAGGAACCGATCTGGAAATTGTGCCGCCACCCACATCACAATTGGACCACTCATGCAGTAGCCCACAGCACCAATGTGCTTTTGATCAGCCATGGGGTGATTGTCAACAAAAGTCAACATGGCCTGTGTGTCTGTTTGACTGGTTTGGGCATTCAAAGAGTCCATGTGCGAAAACATCACTGTCATGGCCTCGGGCGTTCGTTCTTTCAGATAAAAATCGCGGCTACGGCGGTAGTAGAGGTTGGGCAAGACCACAAAATAGCCAACACTGGCCAAGCGCCTTGCCATGTCGTGGAGTTCTTCGCGTTTTCCCGGCGCGTCCATGTAAAAGAAAACCACTGGGTGTGGCCCATCCTCTTCTGGAAAGACAACAAAGGTGTTCATGGAACCGTTGTGTGTGGGGATATCAATGTTCTCTTCAATCATTTTGTGGACTTCCATTGGAAATTTGACGGCGGGTGCAGCATTTTTAAAGCAAAATCAAATTCTATGCATCAAGGTAAACCATTGACGCCTTCAAGACTTGCTAATTCACCTCAGTGGGTAGGCTAGCTGGTGTCATTGGCAGAACACATGAACACAAGAAAAACACCTCAAAGCCGAAGACCACTGGACCACATCACGGTGGTGTCATTGGAGCATGCCGTAGCCGCACCATTTTGCACCCGGCATTTGGCCGACTTGGGTGCGCGTGTGATCAAAATTGAGCGCCCCGAGGTGGGCGATTTTGCGAGGGCGTATGACCAGCGTGCCAGAGGACAGTCCTCACATTTTGTGTGGGTCAATCGTTCCAAAGAAAGCTTGGCGCTGGACCTTAAAAATCCACGCCACTTAGAGGTTCTCAAAGCGCTGGTGGCCAAGGCCGATGTGTTGGTGCAGAACTTGGCCCCCGGTGCCACTCAGCGAATGGGATTGGGTGCCGCTGAACTTCGGGCGCAATACCCTCGGCTCATTGTTTGCGATATTTCTGGTTATGGCTTAGACGGCCCCTACCGAGATAAGAAAGCCTATGACCTTCTCATTCAAAGTGAAGCGGGCTATTTGAGTGTCACAGGTACGCCTGAAGCACCCAGCAAGAGCGGTAATTCCATTGCTGACATTGCGGCGGGCATGTATGCCTACAGCAACATCTTGGCGGCATTGATGCAACGCGACAAAACGGGCGAGGGCTCGCACATCGATGTCTCTATGCTGGAGTCATTGACCGAATGGATGGGCTTTCCCATGTATTACGCTTTAGATGGCGCACAGCCGCCACCCAGAAGTGCAGCCTCCCATGCCACCATTTACCCCTACGGTCCTTTTGAGGTTGGCAGCGCATTGCCGCAGGACCAGCGCCAACATCAAGGCGTGGTCATGTTGGGCTTGCAAAATGAGCGTGAATGGGTTCAGTTTTGTCGCATTGTCCTCTTGCAGGAAAGCTGGGTTCAAGACGAAAGATTCATCAGCAATGCCAAGCGAAATGAAAATAGAAGTGTTTTGGAAAAAATCATTTTGGACACCTTCTCCGAGCTTTCTATTAATCAAGTGACAGATCGATTGGAACAAGCACAAATTGCCAACGCCAAAATGAACAACATGGCCGATGTGTGGGCACATCCACAACTGAAGTCGCGTGATCGTTGGGTGACTGTCGATTCACCAGCCGGCGAACTCCCGGCCTTGCTACCACCAGGGCAACAAACTTCTTTTGATTATCGAATGGATGCCATTCCATCGGTGGGCCAACACACACAGGCCATCTTGAACGAATTGGGCATGACGCTGGATTGATTCAAGCGTCTTTTCTTAATTGGCTTCGCTATAACCGACCAGCTTGTCGCTCAGTTCCCACAATTGAATGCCAAGGCTTTCACGCGTGGCCTTGGCCGATAAGGGTTGCGCAAAAGCAGGGCGGCCAGGCTTTTGACGATTGCCCCAACTCCAATGCACGCCTGACGTAGAAAAAGCCGAATCAACGACGACTTGGGCGACACGATCGCCCGCCAAGGCTTGGGTGACATAGCCCTTGGTGATATTTTTCTGGAACCAAGGAAAAATGGTTTGAAAGGCCTTGGGTGTGTCTCGAAACAAAGCGGTGTCTGCCACACAGCCTGGATAAACTGTGCCAAAAATCATGCCGGTGCTTTCGTGATATCGACGATGCAACTCACGGCTGATGATCATGTTACAAAGCTTGCTGTCTTTGTAGGCCTTACCTGCTTTGAATGCTTTGCCATCCATCATGGCGATCGGGTCGAGAAAGCCTTGTGCCAGACCTTCGAGTTGGCCCAAATCAGCGGGGGCAGGGATGGGAACCTTCCCGCCAAACTCTTCTGAGTTGGCCGTGACAGTGCCCAATGTAATTAAGCGTGAACGAAAATCTGGATGGCTGAGCTGTTCCTGAGTTTGTGTTTTCAGCAATAAATTCAGCATCAATCGGCTCAGCAAAAAATGTCCTAAGTGATTGGTCGCAACACTCAACTCAAATCCTTCGGGCGAACGGGCTGGGATTTTGAGGCGGGGCTGATAAGAGGCGGCGTTGTTCAACAAGGCATTCAGTGGCCAGCCCTTGGCAAGATAAGCCGCCACAAAATCACGCACACTTTGCAATGAACCCAAATCCAACTTCATGATGGTGAAATGTGCGGCATCTAGATTCATCTCAGCTGCAACACGTTGAGCTTTTGCAATATCGCGGCAGGCCATGATCACATGCCAGCCCTGTCGAATGAGGGAGTCAGTTGAATAGAGTCCTACGCCAGAAGAGGCGCCGGTCACAATCACGCAGGGGTGTTGAATTGAGTTCATGGCAAATAGAGCAAGGACATTTTTTTCACAGGGCTTCCACAAAAATCTCGAAGTGTCAATTTAACTTGACGATTTGTCAAATGGCGTTAAATTAAGACCCTTATTGGAAGTTTTCACATGCTAAACACACTGGGCCTCTGCCTTGCCTTTCTGGCAACTGCTTTGTATGGCCTCTGGACGCCCGATCTTGATCGTACAGAATTACAAAAGCGCTACGGCTACGCCACCGCTCAGATAGTAGAGCTTGATGGTTTGAAGGTTCATTACAAAGAAACCGGACCCCCAGATGCGCCCGTCTTGTTGTTATTGCATGGCTTTGGCTCAAGCTTGCAAACTTGGGATGAATGGTCGTTGAAGTTAGACGTCAAATATCGAGTGATCAGGCTCGATTTACCTGGGTTTGGACTGACAGGTGCCAACCCTTCAAATGACTATTCTGAAGAAAACGATGTGGCCACTCTCACTCATTTTGCTGATCAGCTAGGTCTGAAAAAATTCTCCGTCATTGGCCACTCGATGGGTGGCAAGATGGCGTGGTCATTGGCAGCCTCGCAACCCGATCGAGTGCAAGCTTTGGTGCTCATGGCACCCGATGGTTTTCCTGAAGCCAAAGACATTGGCAGCAAGCCTTATGAAGTGCCTGCCGTCATGGGACTCATCCAACATTTTTTACCAAAGTACTTTGTTAAAAAATCAATTGAGCCGGCATTTGTCGATACTGAATCTTTGAATGACGCATTGGTCTCTCGTTACTACGACATGCTGCGGGCACCCAGTGTGCGGGGTGCTATTTTGGCCAGATCCAATCAAACGATTTACACAGATCCTGTGCCGCGCTTGCAGAAAATCAAGGCGCCGACATTGCTCATTTGGGGTGAGCAGGACCAGATGATTCCCAGCAGCAACGCGCAAAGCTATGCGGGTGTTTTGTTGAACTCGACCACCATCCTTGTGCCCAAATTAGGACACCTGTTGCAGGAAGAGCAGCCAGAAAAAGGGCTGACAGCAGTGATGCAATTTCTGGACGCTCAGAACCTAGCGATCAAGCCTTGAATTGTGGGGCGCTCAAGGCCGATAAAGACCGATATGAGTTCTCAAAAAACGGCGTGATCGCCGCGTTCTAAGGACGTTTTGCCGCTCACCAAAGCTTGGTAGCAATCCCACAGCGTTTCCTGCCCGGTTGAGGGCGTGGCATCGGCATCGTAGCGGCCTTGGGCTTCATTCCAGACCAACATCGATTCGGTGGCGTAGTAACGTCCTATGCGGGCCAATTCAGCTTTGTTGGCCAGCGGTGGAATGAGATGACCCAACAAAGACAATGCGCCAATGATGACGTCCATCATCTTGACTGGCACGTGGCTGTACTTGGGTGTTTTGCCTAACAAAGAAAACAAGTATTCGCCTTGCTGCAAGGGCGTGATGGCGGGGCCTGGACCGCCGATGGGCAAAATTCGATTGTGAAGGCCAGGGTCGCTCACGCATTGCGCCAAGTAGTCGCCCAGATCGTGGTCACTGATGGGCTTGCAGGCGGTCAGTTGGCCGTCGCCAAACAGCAAAAAAGGTTTGCCTTTGCGAACCCGTTCAACCTGACCACAAAGCGATTTGAAAAATGCAGTGGGCCTGACAATGGCATAGCGCATACCCGATTTGATCAAGGCGTCTTCAAAGGCCAGTTTGGCATGCTGAAACGTGAGCAAAGGCTTTTGCACGCAAATGGCCGACAGCAACACAAAGTGTTTCACCTCCGAGGCTTGCGCCACTTTCAAGGCCAGCATGTGTGCGGCGTGGTCAATGGCCCAAGCATCTTGGGGGTTGCCAGTGCGAGAGGCCAAGCAAGACATGAGCGTGTCAAAGTGTTCGCCTGCAAAACCATCTTGGGTGAGAGACTTTAAATCGGTCACATCGCCTGTGCGAAAAATGGCGCCAGGCAATCTTGTTTGCCAATCTTGAAGTGTGAATTTGCCGTTGACACCTGCCTTGGCGCGAATGAAACAAACCACCTCGTGGCCTTCGCGCAGCAAAGACTTGACTGCAGCTTGACCAATGGTGCCTGTGGCGCCCAATACCAAGACACGTTGTCTGGGAGGCGCATTGAACAGTGCTTCAGTGGTCATCTTGTTTGGCGTTGGCTTGACCTTGGGCACGTGCTCGCATATCTGCCCCGTGAGCCAAGCCAGCCGTGATCAAAAACAAAGCCATGCCAGGCCAGAATCCAGGTGTGAGTGCACAGCGCAAAGCGAGCATGAGTGACAAGCCTGAAAGGATGGTCAACAAAACATCTTGAACCACCAAGCCGCGCCCTGTGATTTGGTGAAAGGCCCACAAGACAAAAGTTTCTATGACGATAAAGCCAATCGCAATGTCAACCACCAAGGTCGA
>JBIKOZ010000130.1:0-5486 GCA_044357745.1 Limnohabitans sp.
TGGGGTTTTCTCTCGTGACGTGGCCGCTACAAAGGTCGACCAAGTGCTTGATGCAGCCAATCAGGCCGGACACCCACTTCAGTGTGTGAGCGAGCCTGTGGCATGAATCTCACAAAAATTGGACAAGAATGTGGCATAAAGCAGTTGCAATCCAACAAATCTACCCAACCTAATATTTTTAACCTCCGCAAGGCATTGAAGGAAATCACATGATTGCCCAAGAATTAGAAGTCAGTTTGCACATGGCCTTCGTTGAGGCGCGACAGCAGCGTCACGAGTTCATTACCGTTGAACATTTGCTTTTGGCATTGCTGGACAACCCCAGCGCGGCAGAAGTGCTGCGCGCATGCTCAGCACAAGTAGACGATTTGCGTCAATCGCTGGCCACCTTCATCAAGGACAACACGCCGCAAGTAGCGGGCACTGAAGAAGTTGACACGCAACCCACCTTGGGTTTTCAGCGTGTGATTCAGCGCGCCATCATGCATGTTCAGTCGACCGGTAGTGGTAAAAAAGAAGTCACTGGCGCCAATGTGTTGGTCGCCATTTTTGGTGAAAAAGATTCGCACGCTGTGTACTACTTGCACCAGCAAGGCATTACACGCTTGGACGTTGTCAACTTCATCGCCCACGGAATTCGCAAAAGCGATCCACCAGAAGCCACCAAGGGCAGTGACGCGGCGCCTTCACCAGAAAATGAAGAGGGTAGCGGCAGCTCTGAACGCAATGAAAAGGCATCGCCTTTGGAGCAGTTCACTCAGAACCTGAATCAGTTGGCGAAAGAGGGCAAGATTGACCCCCTGATCGGCCGCGAATATGAAGTTGAGCGCACCATCCAAATCTTGTGCCGTCGCCGTAAAAACAATCCTTTGTTGGTGGGTGAAGCCGGCGTTGGTAAAACGGCCATTGCTGAAGGCTTGGCTTGGCGCATCACGCAAGGCACCGTGCCTGAAATTTTGGCAGAAGCCGTGGTTTTCTCACTTGACATGGGCGCGCTGTTGGCGGGCACCAAATACCGTGGTGACTTTGAGCAACGCTTGAAGGGTGTCTTGAAAGCCTTGAAAGACAAGCCCCATGCAGTTTTGTTCATCGACGAAATTCACACACTGATTGGCGCGGGTGCTGCTTCTGGCGGCACTTTGGATGCGTCCAACTTGCTCAAGCCTGCCCTGTCCAGTGGCCAGCTCAAATGCATTGGTGCAACCACTTTTACCGAATACCGCGGCATCTTCGAAAAAGACGCCGCCTTGTCACGTCGTTTCCAAAAGGTCGATGTGGTCGAGCCTAGTGTGGCAGAAACAGTCGATATTCTGAAGGGCTTGAAGTCGCGCTTCGAAGAGCATCACAGTGTGAAGTACGCCAACGCAGCGCTGCAAGCGGCTGCTGAGTTGTCGGCCAAATTCATCAACGACCGCCACTTGCCCGACAAGGCCATCGACGTGATTGACGAAGCTGGCGCTGCGCAGCGTATCTTGCCAGCTTCCAAGCGCAAAAAAACCATCGGCAAAGCCGAAGTGGAAGACATCGTGGCCAAGATTGCACGCATTCCACCCGCCAATGTGTCCAACGACGACCGCAGCAAGTTGCAAACCATTGAGCGCGATTTGAAGAGTGTGGTGTTTGGACAAGACAAGGCCATTGAAGTATTGGCATCCGCTGTCAAAATGGCGCGCTCTGGGCTGGGTAAAACCGACAAGCCGATTGGCTCTTTCCTTTTCAGTGGCCCCACAGGTGTGGGCAAAACTGAGGCGGCCAAGCAGTTGGCCTACATCATGGGCATCGACCTCATTCGCTTTGACATGTCAGAGTACATGGAGCGCCATGCAGTCAGCCGCTTAATTGGAGCGCCTCCAGGTTATGTGGGCTTTGACCAAGGTGGTTTGCTCACCGAAGCCGTGACCAAGAAACCGCATTGCGTGTTGTTGCTCGATGAAATTGAAAAAGCGCACCCCGACATTTTCAATGTACTGCTGCAGGTCATGGACCATGGCACCTTGACGGACAACAACGGCCGCAAAGCTGACTTCCGCAATGTGATCATCATCATGACCACCAATGCCGGCGCTGAGACCATGAACAAGGCCACCATTGGCTTTACCAATCCGCGTCAGGCGGGCGACGATATCAAGCGCTTGTTCACGCCAGAGTTCCGCAATCGTTTGGATGCCATGGTCAGCTTCAAAGCGCTGGACGAGCAAATCATCATGCGTGTGGTCGACAAGTTCTTGCTGCAGCTGGAGACCCAGTTGACTGAAAAGAAAGTCGACGTCACGTTCAGCGACAACTTGCGCAAGTTCTTGGCCAAAAAAGGTTTCGACCCGCTCATGGGTGCAAGACCCATGCAGCGCTTGATTCAAGACACCATTCGCAAGGCCTTGGCCGACGAATTGTTGTTTGGTCGATTGATCGATGGCGGCCGTTTGAGCGTTGATTTGGACGAAAAGGACGAGGTTTTGTTAGACATCCAGCCTTTGCCCAAGAAAGAAGGGCGTAACTCAAAATCTGAGCCCCATGAGCCTGAAGAGGCAACTGCCAACTGAAAAAAGCCGGATTCGTCCGGCTTTTTTGTGGGTCAAGCTGATGGCAGGGTCATTGATTCCAATCTGTCCCCAGATGAAAAGTAAAATCTGTCCTAGACGATTTAAAGAACAACAAGGAATTTGAAATGGCTGGCCACAGTAAATGGGCAAATATTCAGCACCGCAAGGGCAGGCAGGACGAGAAACGCCAGCGCATATGGACCCGGGTGGTCCGCGAAATCATGGTGGCAGCCAGAACCGGCGGCGGCGACCCCACCGCCAACCCTCGCTTGCTACTGGCCATTGAAAAGGCCAAAGCGGCCAACATGCCAGCCGATACGGTGAAGCGCAACATCGACAAAGCCACGGGCAACTTAGAAGGCGTGACCTACGAAGAGATTCGATATGAAGGGTATGGCATTGGCGGCGCCGCCATCATTGTCGACACCATGACCGACAACCGCGTGCGCACAGTGGCAGAAGTGCGGCACGCCTTCAGCAAGCATGGTGGCAACATGGGCACCGAAGGTTCAGTCGCTTTTCAGTTCAAGCACTGTGGCCAATTGATTTTTGCACCTGGTACCTCAGAAGACAAAGTGATGGAAGTGGCTTTAGAAGCCGGCGCTGAAGATGTCATTGCCGACGATGAAGGCGCCATCGAAGTGCTGACTTCAACGGCAGATTTTGAAGTGGTTAAAAATGCTCTGGAAGTTGCTGGTTTGATAGCTGACATGGCGGAAGTCACCATGCGCGCAGAGAACAGCATCGACCTTTCAGGCGATGATGCTGCCAAAATGCAAAAACTCTTGTATATCTTGGAAGATTTGGACGATGTGCAAAACGTTTTCCACAACGCATCCATTTCTGAATAAGGCTTGATCGATGAAAGTATTGGTAGTAGGTGGCGGCGGACGCGAGCATGCTTTGGCTTGGAAGTTGTCGCAATCTGAACGCATTCAAAAAGTGTATGTAGCCCCAGGCAATGGCGGCACAGCGCGCGATCCCAATCTGGTCGATGTGCCTATCTCTGACGTGAAGGCATTGCGCGAATGGGCGCAACAAGAAAAAATTGAACTCACGGTGGTCGGACCTGAGGCACCTTTGGCCGCAGGCGTGGTCGATGAATTTCGCGCACACGGCATGCGAATTTTTGGACCCACCCAGGCAGCGGCTCAATTGGAAAGCTCAAAAGCTTTTTCCAAAGCCTTCATGCTGCGCCATGGCATTCCGACAGCCCTTTATGAAACTTTCACGGATGTTGCACTAGCGCATGCGTATGTCGACAAAATGGGAGTGCCCATTGTTGTGAAGGCGGATGGCTTGGCGGCAGGCAAGGGTGTGGTGGTGGCCATGACGGCCGCAGAAGCGCACGAAGCCATTGACTTCATGTTGCAGGGTAACCCGCTGGGTGTTGTGCACAACGCAGGCGCAGATGGCGCAGCTTTGCCCCGCGTTGTCATTGAAGAGTTTTTGCAAGGCGAAGAGGCCAGCTTCATTGTGTTGTGCGATGGCAAAAACGTGGTGGCGCTGGCTACCAGCCAGGATCACAAGCGCTTGTTAGACCACGATGAAGGTCCCAACACAGGTGGCATGGGTGCTTACTCGCCCGCGCCCGTGGTCACGGCACAAGTGCACGCCCGCGCCATGCGTGAAGTCATTATGCCGACCATCAAGGGCATGGAAAAAGACGGCATTCCCTACACCGGCTTTTTGTATGCCGGCCTCATGATTGATGAGCAAGGCCAGCCCAAAACGTTAGAGTTCAATTGCCGCATGGGCGATCCAGAAACTCAGCCCATCATGATGCGCTTGAAGAGCGATTTGGTGGAGGTCATGTTGGCAGCCACCAGCGAAAAATTGGACACAGTTGAGCTGGAGTGGGACAGACGAACCGCTTTGGGGGTCGTGATGGCAGCCGCTGGTTACCCCATGAACCCACGCAAGGGTGATGTCATCACCGGATTGCCTAAGGACGAGATGGACGCCATGGTGTTCCATGCGGGGACGACCGCTCGGGAGGGACAAACTATCAGTTCCGGTGGGCGCGTTCTGTGCGTCACCGTGCTGGCAGATTCGGTGAAGCAAGCGCAACACAAAGCCTATGAAATGGCCAAGGGCATTCACTTTGACGGACAACAATATCGAAGGGATATTGGTTTTAAGGCAATCAAATCGTGAACACCCAAGAAGAACAAACAGTACCCGCATCGTCGTTAATTCCCGGGCCCTATGCGTATCAAATGAAGGGCCATGTTTGGGCCGCTTGGCTACTCAAGCTGATAGGTTGGCGAGTTGATTTTCAGGGGTTACCCACACTGCAAGGTGTGGCCATTGTGTACCCGCACACCAGCAATTGGGATTTCTGCACAGCCATGTTGTGCAAATGGACCATGGGCTTGCCCTTGTTTTTTTGGTGCAAAGATTCCTTGTTGAAAATTCCTGTGTTTGGTCCTTGGCTTCGCTGGATTGGTGGTGTGCCCATTGATCGGTCTTCATCGCGCGGTGTCGTGGGTGCCATGGTCGAGGTTTTTGCAGAACATCAGCGCGCAAATAAATTCTTGTGGATTGGGTTGTCGCCCGAAGGCACTCGAAAGCGAACAGAGGGATGGCGAAGTGGCTTTTATCAATTGGCCCTGGGTGCCAATTTACCCTTGGCTGTGGTGCATCTCGATTACGCCAAAAAGCAGATGAAGTTTGAAGGCTTCTTGAAACTTTCTGGCGATGTCGAGCTAGATTACGCACGCATCCGAAAAATGTACGAAGGTGTAGAAGGTTTTCACAAAGACAAAGTCGCCCCCATTCGGCCGTTGCCCGCTCGAGAAAATAGCCAATAGACAACAAACAGCCTATTCAGAAAGACACAGCATGCAAGTTAGCCAAGCCCATAGCGTTCGGCAATACCTCATCCAGCTTCAAGCGGAAATTACCAAGTCATTGCATGGCTTGGATGGCACGTCTTTTGTGGTC
>JBIKOZ010000131.1:0-5481 GCA_044357745.1 Limnohabitans sp.
CATTGGCCCTGCCCTCGATGTTGCCTTCCGAGGCGGTGCCATTACCGGCATGCTGGTCGTGGGCTTGGGTCTGTTGGGCGTGACCGGTTTTTACTGGTTCTTGGCTGGCGATGGCGTACTTGCACCGGGTGCAAAGCTGTCAGAAGTCCTTAACCCCCTCATTGGCTTTGCCTTTGGCTCCTCCCTTATTTCGATCTTTGCCCGTCTAGGCGGCGGCATCTTCACCAAAGGTGCAGACGTCGGCGCCGACTTGGTGGGCAAGGTTGAGGCTGGTATTCCTGAGGATGATCCGCGCAACCCCGCCGTGATTGCCGACAACGTAGGTGACAACGTAGGTGACTGTGCGGGCATGGCCGCCGACTTGTTTGAAACTTATGCAGTGACCTTGATTGCCACCATGGTGTTGGGCTCGCTCCTCATTGCGGGCGCGCCTGGCAATGCGGTGATGTACCCCCTCGCCTTGGGCGCGGTGTCCATCGTAGCCTCCATCATTGGATGCTTCTTTGTCAAAGCGTCGCCCGGTATGACCAACGTGATGCCCGCCTTGTACAAAGGCTTGGCCATTGCGGGTGTGTTGTCCCTGATTGCCTTCTACTTCGTGACCATTTGGATCATGCCGGACAATGCCATTGCTGCCAGCGGAAGCCAAATGAAGCTTTTCGGCGCTTGCACGGTGGGCTTGGTGCTCACGGCTGCTTTGGTTTGGATCACTGAGTTTTATACCGGTACCCAATACAGCCCCGTGCAACACATTGCGCAAGCTTCTACAACGGGCCACGGCACCAACATCATTGCTGGCTTGGGCGTTTCTATGCGCTCCACAGCGTGGCCCGTGATCTTTGTTTGCATTGCCATTGTGGCGTCTTATGGTTTAGCAGGTCTTTACGGCATCGCCATCGCGGCCATGTCCATGCTTTCCATGGCCGGTATTGTGGTGGCCTTGGACGCCTACGGTCCCATTACCGACAATGCCGGCGGCATTGCCGAAATGGCCGAACTGCCCAGCAGTGTGCGCGACATTACAGATCCGTTGGATGCTGTGGGTAACACCACCAAAGCGGTGACCAAAGGCTATGCCATTGGTTCTGCTGGATTGGCTTCCTTGGTTCTTTTTGCCGACTACACGCACAAGCTCGAAACCTACGGCAAATCCATTAGCTTTGACTTGTCCGACCCCATGGTCATTGTGGGCTTGTTTCTGGGTGGTTTGATCCCCTACTTGTTTGGCGCCATGGCCATGGAGGCTGTTGGCCGTGCAGCAGGTGCTGTGGTGGTGGAGGTTCGCCGCCAGTTCAAAGAGATCCCAGGCATCATGGAAGGCACTGCCAAGCCAGAATATGGCCGTGCTGTCGACATGCTGACCACGGCTGCCATCAAAGAAATGATCATTCCTAGCTTGTTGCCCGTCATAGCGCCCATTGTGGTGGGTCTGCTTTTAGGCCCCAAAGCCTTGGGCGGCTTGCTGATGGGAACCATTGTGACCGGCTTGTTTGTGGCCATTTCCATGTGCACCGGTGGTGGCGCTTGGGACAATGCCAAGAAATACATCGAAGACGGCCACCACGGCGGCAAAGGCTCAGAGGCTCACAAGGCTGCTGTGACCGGCGATACCGTGGGCGACCCTTACAAAGACACAGCCGGCCCTGCCATCAACCCCTTGATCAAGATCATCAACATCGTGGCCTTGCTCATTGTTCCCCTGGTGATGCAGTTCCACGGTTAAAGTCAGGTGCGGGGCAGGGTTATAAAAGCCCCCCAACCCAGCCCGCTTATGGCATCATGAGTGGGCTTTTTGACGCGCAAAATACAGACATGAAACTCTTTGAATGTTGGACATCCCAGTTGGGGCTCAGTTGCCATGTCTGAGCGCGTCATTCCTATCATCAGCCAAGCCCTGGGCAGTTTGGCCATTCCAAATCAGCCGGGTAACCCAGCGCAGTCGCCGGGCTTACCTTTGCGGGACGCTTTGAAACGGCCCCTTCGGGACTTGCGCATCAGTGTCACAGACCGTTGCAACTTCAGGTGCAGCTATTGCATGCCCAAAGAAATTTTTGACAATGATTACAAGTATCTTCCCCACAGTGCTTTGCTCACCTTCGAAGAAATTACACGCACTGCAAAAAGTTTCATTGCATTGGGTGTCGAAAAACTTCGCTTGACCGGCGGCGAACCCTTGCTGCGAAAAAATATTGAGATCCTGATTCAACAACTGGCTACGCTCAAAACACTTGAAGATCGGCCATTGGACATCACACTCACAACCAATGGCTCTTTGTTGGCCAAAAAAGCCAGCGCCCTCAAAGCTGCCGGATTGAACCGCATCACCATCAGCCTTGATGGATTGGACGAAGCGGTCTTTCAGAAAATGAACGATGTTGATTTTCCTGTCAGTGACGTCTTATCAGGCATTGAGGCGGCGCAAGCTGCGGGACTAGGTTCCATCAAAATCAACATGGTCGTGAAGAGAGGCACCAATGAGCAAGAAATTTTGCCCATGGCGCACTACTTTCGCGGCAAGGGTGTTGCCCTTCGGTTCATTGAATACATGGATGTTGGCGCAACCAATGGATGGCGCATGAACGAAGTGATGCCCAGCGCTGAAGTCCTCAAAACACTTCAACTCGAAATGAAACTGACGCCATTGGCGCCCTCACAACTTGGCGAAACAGCCGAACGCTGGGGCTACTTGAATGAGCAGGGTTTGCATGAGCCTGCTTTGGGTGAAATCGGGTTCATCAGCAGCGTGACGAAAGCATTTTGCAGTGACTGCAATCGTGCACGACTGACCACCGAAGGGCAACTTTATTTATGCTTGTTTGCCACGCAAGGTTATGACCTCAAAGAACTGATCCGCGACGAAAGTCAACCTGAAAAACTCAGCGCAGCCATTGCCAATATATGGACACAGCGAGAAGATCGATACTCACAACTGAGAGACATTGAACCCCCACAACTCAATGCGCTTGGTGAAAACCTCTCCAAGCGAAAAGTTGAGATGAGTTACATCGGTGGCTGATCAGTCCAGCGACACAGCATTCATCTTATGACCGATCACCACGTCACAGGTTTGATTTTGGCGGGGGGTCGAGGCGGTCGAATGGGGGGTATTGACAAAGGGCTCGTCAATCTAAAGGGTCTCCCCCTTGTTCATCACACATTGAGGCGCCTTCAAATGCAAGATGGCCTTCAATTCAAGGAGATCATGATTGTTGCCAACCGCAACATCGACTACTACGAAACATTGGGTGTTCAAGTTTGGCCCGACAACACTCCCGGATTTGAAGGCCCCCTTGCCGGCTTTCTAACGGGGCTTGAAAAATGCAAAACGTCGCTGCTGCTCACGGTGCCGTGTGACACGCCTTTTTTCCCGTTGGATTTAGCCGATCGAATGCGCCGTGCTTTGATCGCAGAAGACGCGGAAATTGCGATCGCTGCCACTCTGGATTCAGAAGGTCGCACCCAGCCTCAATCGGTATTTTGTTTAATGAAATGCAAGCTTCTTTTCAGCTTGCAAGAATTTATGGCCCGTGGTGAGCGGAAGGTCAGTGCATGGACAGCACTTCACAAAACCATCAGCGTGCCATTTCAAATAAATGAGGCCACTCAAGCGGCTTTCTTGAATGCCAACACCCCAGAAGATTTGTTGCGACTGGAGCGCATCGCATGAATGCATCGCCATCCCTTCTCGACATTGCCGCCAAACTTTCTGGGTACAACCCTGAAGATTTACCTGCGCAAGTCGCATTGAACTTTCTGTCTGAGTTGGTTGAACCCATCACAGAAACTGAACAGGTGAGTATTTTGGCGTCTTTGGACAGAGTGATTGCAAGTGATGTCATCAGCCCCTTTGATGTTCCGCCGCATGACAACGCTGCCATGGACGGGTTCGCCTTAGATGGCAGTCAATTGAATCTCACACAAACACTTACACTGAAAGTCATTGGCACGGCCTTGGCCGGCCAAGCTTGGCATGGCGAGGTCAAGCAAGGTGAATGCATCCGAATCATGACTGGCGCACTTTTACCCATCGGTTTAGACACGGTGGTGCCTCATGAATTTTGCGAGATACTCTCACCAAATCTGGTGAGGTTGCCCTTGGGCAAAACAAAAGCAGGCGACAACCGAAGACTGCGCGCAGAAGACCTGCGTCAAGGCTCACCTGCATTGCGCCAAGGCAGCCTAGTGACCCCCGCTGCAGCGGGACTTCTGGCCAGTTTAGGCCAGCCCCATGTGCATGTATTTAGGCGCTTGAAGGTGGCCTATTTTTCAACCGGCAATGAGATTTTGAGCATTGGCCAGCCCCAGCGTGAAGGCGCGGTTTACGACAGCAACCGCTACACGGTCATGGGCTTGCTGCAACAACTAGGGTGCGAAACCATCGACATGGGGGTTGTGCCTGATCACCCGCAAATGCTGGAACAAACTCTGATCCAGGCCGCCCTCTCAGCCGATGTCATTGTGACCAGTGGCGGGGTGAGTGCAGGCGATGCAGACTTCACGCAAGCCATGATGAAAAAATTAGGCGATGTTGTCTTTTGGAAGATTGCGATGCGGCCTGGACGGCCGATGGCGGTGGGTCACATCACGCAAGGCCATCGAAAGGCTCTTTTGTTTGGATTGCCTGGCAACCCAGTTGCCTTCATGGTGAGCTTCTTGGTGTTCATTCAACCTGCACTGAGGCAAATGATGGGAAGTCAGAAAATGCCCTCGCCCATGGTGCGCGCGAAAACCCAAGAAGTGTTGCGCAAAAAAGTAGGCCGCACGGAATATTTAAGGGGCGTCGTCAGCAAAAACGCCGAAGGCGAATTGCAAGTGATGACCACTGGCAACCAAGGCTCGGGGGTTTTAAGCTCGATGGTTCAAGCCAACGGGTTGATCGTGCTGTCACACCATCACCCAAGCGCCCAAATTGGCGATTGGGTGGATGTCATGTTGCTTTCACTCTAGGAGTGTGCGTGGCCCGCTTCTGGGGCCAGATCACTGGTGTCGGATTTGTTGGGACCCGGCACGGCTTTCCGAGCAAACAAGGTGTACATGGTGGGCACCACAAACACGGTGAGCAAGGTTCCAAAAGACATGCCACCCACAATCACCCAGCCAATTTGAATGCGGCTTTCAGCGCCTGCGCCTGTTGCCAGGGCCAAGGGCAAAGCCCCCAATACCATGGCGCCCGTTGTCATCAAAATGGGGCGAAGGCGCTGGCTGGACGATTTCACAACGGCTTCAAAGGTGTCGACGCCCTGCCCTCGCAATTGATTGGCGAACTCGACAATCAAAATACCGTGCTTGGTAATCAAGCCCACCAGGGTAATCAATCCGATTTGAGAATACACATTCAAACTGCCCCCCGTTAGCTTGAGCGTGATCAGCGCACCAAACATCGACAAAGGCACAGACAACATAATCACCAGGGGATCAATGAAACTTTCAAATTGCGCTGCGAGTACCAGAAAAATAAAGAACAAGGCCAACACGAACACA
>JBIKOZ010000132.1:0-5465 GCA_044357745.1 Limnohabitans sp.
GACCAAACATTTCATTGACCACCACGCCCAACTCATCTCGGCAGTAAGCAAACACAGCATCGCCCACTGCCTCGCCAGCGCTCATCAATCCTTGCAGCTCAATTTGGAAGTGCTTGCGTGGATGAGCGACGGCTTTCATCATGGCTTTCAGCGCCGTGGGAAATAAAAAACTGTGCGTGATTTTGTGCTGGTCTAAAATTTCGAAAGCCATCTCAGGGCTGAAACGTCCATTGAAAGCCACAATGGGCCGACCAAAATACAAGGACGGCAGCAGCGCATCCATCAAGCCACCGGTCCAAGCCCAGTCGGCAGGCGACCAAAATACTGCTTTCGATTGAATA
The DNA here is from genome assembly GCA_044357745.1 of Limnohabitans sp. Taxonomy (GTDB): domain Bacteria; phylum Pseudomonadota; class Gammaproteobacteria; order Burkholderiales; family Burkholderiaceae_C; genus Limnohabitans_A. The sequence goes on from JBIKOZ010000132.1 coordinate 342, forward strand.
GGCAAGTCAGCGTGACCAACTTCTGTCACATCGAATGAAGACGGATTAAATCCGAACCAATTTTGGCTGCACACAAAGCCAGTCAAATTGCCCAGCAAGGCACGATGTGGAATGAGCGCGCCTTTTGGATTGCCCGTGGTACCGCTGGTGTAAATGAGGACGGCAGGGTCCTCTGCATCCGTACGAACAGCCTTAAACAACGCTTTTTTGCCAGTGTCTTGAAGACCATTTTTCAAACGCTCAGGCACTTGCCACACGGTTTTCAGGCCTGTGCATTCTTTTTGTAACGCCAACAACACGGGGGCCGACACCTCATCGCACAAGGCCACTGCCGCTTCGCTGTCTTGAACTCTGAACGCCAGCGCATCAGGGCCAAAGAGCATCGACAATGGCATGGCCACAGCACCCATTTGCATCACAGCGATATAAGCCACTGCAGTTTCAAAGCGTTGCGGCATCACAATGGCCACCCGATCCCCCAACTTCACACCCTGCGCTTTTAATTGTTGACTCAGCACATTGGCGGCGTTTTGCAATTCTTCAAAGGTCCAAGACTGTGCCGATATGGGGCCGGGCTGATGCGCCACAATCGCAATGCGCTTGCGGTGCTTTAGCGATCGGGCCCAACGACCGCAACAGACTTCAGCCATGTTGAAGGCTCTGGGCACCTGCCATCCAAATTGGCGATGTACATCTTCGTAAGCGTCCTGTGGGTCGTTCCGGTGACTGACACGCATTCCATGTCTCCTTATGATGTCGCAGTATGTACCAAGTTAAACGTCACTCTACTAGCCATTTTGTCCCTTTGCGAGGGCATAACTACCATGTTCAAGAATGGGGCAACCCGCAGTCCCCATACCCGCCCTTGGTATTGGCCCATGGCTGGATGGATGTCGCGGCATCTTGGCAATTCATGATCGATGCTTTCAGCGCTGATTTTTTTGAGCAGCGCAGAGTCTTGGCCGCCGATTGGCGAGGCTACGGTCTCACCAAAGGCCCCTCCTTTGACAGCTATTGGCTGCCCGATTACTTGGGCGACTTAGACGAGCTTTTGAATCAAGTGTGCCCAGACCAAAAAATCGACTTGGTAGGGCACAGCATGGGCGGCAATGTGGTCATGATGTATGCAGGCGCTCGACCTGAGCGCATTCGCCGATTGGTTAACTTAGAAGGTTTTGGCCTGTCAGCCTCGCGCCCCTCGCAAGCGCCCGGCCGCTTAGGACAGTGGCTGGACGAGCTGCAGGCCCTGAAAAAAGGTGAATTGAATTTAAAGCCTTATCCAGATTCGGCCAGCGTGGCAAAACGCCTCATGAAGACCAATCAACGGCTCTCACAAGACAAAGCCGAATGGCTGGCCACTCATTGGGCCAAACCCAACCAACAAGGGGAATGGCAAATTTTGGGTGAAGCCGCACACAAAGTGGTCAACCCTTACCTGTTCAGAGTCGACGAGGTCTTGGAGATTTACAAACGCATTCAATCTCCCACCCTGGTCGTCGAAGCCTCGGACGACTCCTTGACGCAATGGTGGAAGGGCAAATTCACCCTTGAAGAGTTCCATGAGCGCCTAAAATCGGTCGCCGATCTCAAAATGGCCACCCTGCAAGACGCTGGGCACATGCTCCACCACGACCAAGCAGAGGCATTGGCTTTGTTGATAGAGGACTTTTTGGCCTAATTTGGCCTGAAGTTCACCTCAAGGCATGAGAAAATCCCTTCTTTAATAGATTCGGACACCCCCTCTCATGGACGCAGAACACATCAATCAAATTGGCGCGAAACTGGCCGACCTGGCCATCCGCACGGAAGATTTACGGAGGTATCTTTGACTACGATGCCAAATCGGAACGCCTGAGAACCGTTAACGCATCGCTCGAAGATCCCACGGTCTGGAACGACCCTAAAAAAGCCCAAGAGTTGGGCAAAGAGAAAAAAGCCCTAGACGGTGTGGTGGTCACACTCAACACGCTGACGTCTGAGCTTTCAGACAACAGCGAACTGTTTGGCATGAGCAAAGAGGAAGGCGACGAAGCCGGCTTGCTCACCATTGAAATAGAAGCCAATAAATTAGCCAGCATTGTGGACCAGCTTGAATTCAGGCGCATGTTTAACAATGAAGCTGACTCGTGCAATGCTTTTGTCGATATCCAGGCAGGGGCCGGTGGCACTGAAGCTTGCGATTGGGCCAGCATGCTCATGCGGCAATATTTGAAATATGCAGAACGCAAGGGTTTCAAAGTGACTGTTGAAGATGAATCGGCGGGTGATGTGGCTGGCATCAAAGGCGCCACACTGAAGTTTGAAGGTGAATATGCCTTTGGATTGATGCGGACTGAAACAGGTGTGCACCGCTTGGTGCGCAAGTCACCTTTTGACTCGTCCGGTGGCCGCCACACCAGCTTTGCAAGTATTTTTGTTTATCCCGAAGTGGACGATTCGATTGAGATTGACATCAATCCAGCCGATGTTCGGACCGACACTTTCCGCGCCAGTGGTGCGGGTGGACAGCACATCAACAAAACAGATTCTGCAGTTCGCTTGACGCACATTCCCACAGGCATTGTGGTGCAGTGTCAAGACGGCCGCAGCCAGCACAGCAACCGCGACGTCGCTTGGAAACGTCTGCGCTCGCGCTTGTACGACTTTGAAATGCGCAAGCGCATGGAAGCCCAGCAAAAATTGGAAGATACCAAAACCGATGTGGGCTGGGGCCACCAAATTCGAAGTTATGTGCTGGATCAAAGTCGCATCAAAGATTTGCGTACCAATGTCGAAACGTCCAACACACAAAAAGTGCTGGACGGCGATTTAGATGCGTTCATTGAAGCCTCGCTTAAACAAGGTGTATGACACAAGCTGGCCATGCCAGCAAGTCAAGCCAACCCATGGAGAATTTTTGTGATGCTTGAAGGACAACCCAACCAGGCCATACACCGTGTCAACTACGCGGCTCCGGCATTTTGGATCGACACAGTTGATCTGTCATTTGACCTCGACCCCGTCAAAACACGCGTACTCAACAAAATGCGTGTGCGTCGCAATCCAGAGGTTGCCGCGCAAGCCTTGCGACTAGACGGCGAAGCGCTGAACTTGGCACGCGTCATGGTGAATGGCGGTGGCACTTCTTTCAAAATAGAAGGTGATCAACTGGTGTTAGAAAATTTACCCGAAGGCAATGATGCTTTCGATTTAGAAATTTTCACCACCTGCAACCCCTCCAAAAATACACAGCTGTCTGGCTTGTACGTCAGCAACGACGCCTTCTTCACGCAATGTGAAGCAGAAGGCTTTCGCCGCATCACTTATTTTTTAGACCGTCCTGATGTCATGGCCAGCTACACCGTCACCTTGCGCGCCGACGAACAGATGTACCCTGTGCTGCTGTCGAATGGCAATCTGCTAGAGCAAGGCAAGTTAGAAGACGGTCGTCACTTTGCGAAATGGACAGACCCGCACAAGAAACCATGCTACTTGTTTGCTTTGGTGGCGGGCAAATTGGTGGCGCGTGAGCAGCGCATTGTGTCTAGGTCAGGCAAAGAACACCTGCTGCAAGTGTTTGTTCGCGCCGGGGATCTGGACAAAACCGAACACGCCATGAATTCATTGATGGCCAGTGTGGCCTGGGATGAAGCCCGCTTTGGTTTGCCGCTCGACTTAGAGCGTTTCATGATTGTGGCCACCAGCGACTTCAACATGGGCGCCATGGAAAACAAGGGCCTGAATATTTTCAACACGAAATATGTGCTGGCCAATCCGGCCACTGCCACCGACACCGACTTTGCCAACATTGAAAGTGTGGTGGGGCATGAGTACTTTCACAATTGGACGGGCAACCGAATTACCTGCCGCGATTGGTTCCAACTTTCGCTGAAAGAAGGCTTGACAGTTTTTCGCGACCAAGAGTTCAGCCAAGACATGGCAGGCATCGAAAGCGCGCGTGCTGTCAAACGGATTGAAGACGTGCGCGTTTTGCGCACCGTTCAATTCCCGGAAGATGCGGGCCCCATGGCCCATCCGGTGCGTCCAGACAGCTATGTAGAAATCAATAACTTCTACACCGTCACCATTTATGAAAAAGGCGCCGAAGTGGTTCGCATGATGCAAACTTTGGTGAGCGCACCCGGCGACGAGGAAGGCCGCTCAGGGTTTTCCAAAGGCATGAAGCTTTACTTTGAGCGGCATGACGGTCAGGCGGTGACCTGCGACGATTTTGCACAAGCCATCGCTGACGCCAACCCCGACTCTCCTTTGGCCCAATTGCTTCCGCAATTCAAACGCTGGTACAGCCAGGCCGGCACGCCCAGACTTCATGCCGACGGCGAATATGACAGCATCGCAAAAACCTACACACTCACACTCACACAATCTTGCACCAACACGTCAGCTCAAAATCAGAAAGATCCCTTTGTGATTCCCATCAAGGTGGGCTTGCTCAATCAGCAGGGTCAAGCTTTTGCGGAGCAAAGCAAAACCTTGGTTCTGAGCAAAACCAGTCAAAGCTTTGTATTTGACAACATCGACAGCGAGCCGACACCTTCACTGCTCAGAAACTTCAGCGCGCCCGTCAACTTAGATTGCGCACTGACAGATGCGCAGTGGCTCACTTTGTTGGCCAACGACACGGACGCCTTCAATCGATGGGAAGCCGGCCAAAGATTGGCGGTTCAAGCTGCCTTGCGATTCATCCGCAACCAACGCAATCCACTCACTGAATCGGTCTTAGACGAAGACTATCTCAACGCCATGCGTGCCGTGTTGACCCATGCACAGCTCGATGCTGCTTTTAAAGAGCTGGTTCTTTTCTTGCCTTCGGAAACCTATATTTCGGAACAACTTGAATCAGTCGACCCACAGTATGTGCACGCCGTTCGCGAAGCCATGCGCTTGCAACTGGCCACAGCCTTGAAGGCTGAATGGCAAACTTGTTACGAAAACAACCGTGTGCTCGGTGCTTACTCGCCCGATGCAGCCTCCAGTGGTAAACGTGCACTTTCTAACATGGCTTTGCAAATGCTGTGCCTGACCGCACAAAAAGAGGGGTCAGCTGTTTGGCCCACCAAAGCATTGCAAGCCTTCAAAGACGCCCCTAACATGACCGATCGTTTCGGTGCTTTGTCGGCTTTG
>JBIKOZ010000133.1:0-5461 GCA_044357745.1 Limnohabitans sp.
GCCTTCGGCTACAGCTTGTGATTCAAAGGGCTCCCACAACACCATGGCATCGATGTCGCCGCGCTTCATGGCTTGCACAAAGGCCGTGCCACCACCCTGCACATTGACAGGAGAGAAATTGGTGTAAGGGATATTCTTCTCAACAAGGGTCATAGCCCACTGGAACCAAACAGCAGAGCCAGGCGCAATGGCAATTTTTTTGCCATTGATATCCGCCCAATCGTCAATCTTCACGCCCTTGCGGACGACTAAAAATTTGGAAGAACTGCCAACACCCGTTAAGCCAACCAAGTTTCTGCTACCTTGAGCCGCCACAATGGCCAAATCGCCTGGGCCTACTGCAGACACATCGACAGAGCCAGACAACAAGGCTGTGCGTGCATCGGCATAGCGAACAAACTCAGCGCGCTTGACCTCGATGTTGAGCTTCTTGAGCTCTTCTTCGAGCATGAGCATGGGCGAAAGGTGACCCACCTTGACATAGCCAATGGTGAGCACTTCTTTTTGTTTCATAGGCGCTGGGGAGGGCCCCACCGCCAAGGCCGCGGTTGCAGCCAGTGTTAGCACGATCGAAAGTAGGGTTTTTATAGACTTCATCTTCTTCTCCATGGGTGGTTTAAATTCAATGGCCGGTGAACTTGGGTAGCCGTTTCTCTGCAAAAGCCTTTCGGCCCTCGGCATAGTCGCTGCTTTTAAAACACGTATCAACGGCCTGATCGATACGCGAAATTTGAGATGTGTCGCCCTCGGCAATGCAAAGCATGGCCTGTTTGGCGGCTTGCACGGTGAGAGGTGCGTTTTGTGAAATTTGAAGTGCAATCTCAGCGCAGTGCTCAAACACATTGTCGTGGACTGCGTTAAGGATGCCCATGTGTGCGGCCTCTAAGGCCCCATAAACTTTGGCGGTATAGAAAGCTTCAGCAGCGGCCGTGGGGCCCAGGTTTTGCACAATGCTTTTGATACCGTGGTAACCATAACCCAAGCCTAAACGTGCCGCGGGCATGCGAAACTTAGAGGCGGGACTGGCGTAGCGCAAATCACAACTCAAAGCCAAGCCCAAACCACCGCCATAGCAAATACCACTGATGGCAGCAATCACGGGGACTCTGCAACGTGAAATGGCCTCTTGTGCTTGCGCAACGCTTTGGTTGTAGTGGGCCACCGAAGCGTCAGAATTTCGTTGCGTTTCAAACTCAGTGATGTTGGCGCCTGAAACAAAAGCTTTCTCACCAGCGCCGCGCAGAATGACGGCACGAACTTGGGTGTCAACTTCTATCTTGTCAAAAGCTTGTTTAAGATCAATCCACATCGACAAGCTCATGGCGTTGTAACGCTCAGCGGCGTCAATCGTGACCACACGGATGTGCTGCTCGTGCATGACGTGAATAACACCCATCTTCAAACCACCTCTTGTGTGTGAAATTGTTGAATCTCTGCTTCCGAATAGCCGGCTTCACGGAGCACCTCGTCGGTATGTTCGCCCCATCCTGGTGCGGGCGCCACAACTTGTGACGGCGTTCGCTCCAAAACCACCGGTTGTGTGATGTACGCAATTTCTTTGCCAAAGTTTGTCATCAAGGTTTCGGTGACTTTCAAATGCTTCACTTGTTCATCTTCAAAGACTTCAGGAACGGTATAGACCGGACCCGCAGGAACACCTACTTGGTTCAGCAGATCGACCCAATGTTTGACCGTATTTTTTTTGAACTCTATCTCAATCAGTGAATTTAAGCGACCTCGATGCTTGACGCGCATGGGTTCGGTTTTAAATTCAGGGTCAGCATACCAGTCTGGCTTGTTCAGCGCATCGCAAAAACGTATCCAATTACCCTCACCTGAAGCACCTAGGTTAAAACAACCGTCGTTGGCCATAAATGAGCCCATGGGCGAGCTGGTGGGGTGGTTGTTGCCCACTTGCACCGGGATGTCAGCGTCATTCAGGTAGCGCGCCATTTGAAAATCCATCATGGCTATTTGGGAGTGCAACAAAGAGCTGTGTACCCATTGGCCTTTGCCAGAGACTTCGCGCTCCAACAGGGCCACCAATACGCCCAATGCGCAGTACAAGCCAGCACTTAAATCGGCCACCGCCAAGCCAGCACGAATGGGGCCGTGTTCAGGCTCACCCGTGACACTCATCAAGCCGCCCATGCCTTGGATGATTTGATCGAAGCCTGGGCGACTTGCGTAGGGGCCGTCTTGCCCAAATCCAGAGATGCTGGCCAAAATAATGCGAGGGTTGACCTTGGCCAAAGATTCGTAATCTAGGCCTAGTTTATTTTTGACGTCGGGGCGCCAGTTTTCCACCACCACATCTGCCTCGGCCACCAAGCGCATCAGTACTTCCATGGCGCCCTGTTTCTTGAGGTTGAGTGTCATTGATCGCTTGTTGCGATTGATATTTTGAAAGTCCCCGCTCTCGCGGTTGCCAGCAAACAAGGCTTCATTGGGATCGACCCCTTGAGGGGGTTCGACACGAATGACATCTGCACCAAAGTCGGTCAAGATGCGCACGCAATTGGGTCCCGCACGCACCCGAGACAAGTCAATGACTTTGAATCGAGACAGGGCGCTGGAAGCTTGAATTTTAGGCATGTGTTGTAAGGTTCCAAAAAACAAAAGGGGATTGCTCGGCAAAATTGAGCAGTTGATGCTCTGCATAAGGTCTGGCCAGCACTTGAACGCAGATGGCGCGTCCCTGCGCATCACGGCCAATGGGCAGGTTCAGGGATGGCAAGCCAAGGTAATTCACAAAACCCATGTAGCGGTGCATGGCAAACAAGGCCGCACGATCAAAAGTGGAGTGACCGATTTGCACGGTTTGCCAATCGGGCACAGTGTCTGCAAGTGACGGCGTGATCAAAAAATCTGCCTCGCCAAAATGCTGGTTGACAAAGTTTTCCAGAAGGAAAGTCCTTGATTGAATGGACTCTTCGTACCAACTCTGAGGGAGACCCAAACCTAGGAGGCCGATAGATTGAACGCTGGGTTCCGCAGTGCCTTCTTTCAAAGTCGCAAGGTGGGTTTGAGCCGTTTCATAAAACAACACGCGTTGAGCATGCCGGTTCAGTACCTCAAACGACTCGTCCATGTTAATTTCACGGACAGTGGTATTGAGCTGCAAGGTCCAATTGCGAACGGCTTGGGCCACCAAGGGCGAGACACCTTTTTCGGGCATCCAAAGCTGGCAATTGACGGGCTGCTGAGCAAGCAGACGTGGCATTTGGGGACATAACGCCGCCCATATTTCTCGAGCGTCTTGTGGAAAACGACTCAATATGCCCACACTGTCGAGCGAGGGTGCCAAAGGCGCGCAACCTAGATTGCTGATGGCGCCCTGCGTGGTTTTGAGTCCTATCAAGCCGCAAGTTGCTGCCGGTATGCGAGCTGAGCCTGCCGTGTCTGTGCCCAATGCTGCGTAGGTCATGCCAGCAGCCACAGCCACAGCAGATCCGCTGGAGGAACCGCCCACCGCAGCACCTGCATCCGTTGGATTGATGCAGCGAGCAAAGTGCGTATTTTGAGATGTGGCGCCGCAAGCGTGGGGTGCCATCACAAGGGTGGCCCATTGACTGGCACCGGCTTGTTGCAAAGCCGAAATTGCATTGGCTGGCGCTACGCCCTTGTGCGTGAGGCCCATGCCGACGCCGCAGCCAGGCGCACGATCATTGAGTTGAAAGATGTCTTTATGGGCCAAAGCGATGCCTGCCAAAGGACCGTCATGGTGCGATGCAAGTGGCAGTTCCTCAACCACGCAAGGAAACTTGGTGTTTAAGCTTTGGCCTCGTCTAACTTGGGCCAACAAGGCGTCTTGGGCCGACACATGGCCGGCGCGAATGTTGTCTTGCAGTTGCGTCATTCGCGCAGGCAGCTCAAACACGGGCCAGCCTTTTCAGCGACTCTTCAAAGCGCAACTGAGGTGTTGGGTCGTTAGAAGCGCTACTCGGCGTTTGGAGGCGCGCCAAGTTTTTGGCGGCTGCCGTCAAGATGGCATCATTTGGCGCATAAGCCTGCTCAGCAAAGGCCTGCTTGGCCAATGCAATGAACGCTGTATGTTGCTCAGAATCGGTTGGCATGATGCGATGCGTGTTATCTTATTGTTCAGTTGTGTATATTTATAACCGATTTTTGTATTTTTTGGGTCAAATAAAATACGCACATTTTTCAGAGGGATACGATGAAAGTCAGCGACCAAATCAGAATGCGCATCGAATCTGCCATCGCATCTGGCGAGCTGTTGCCGGGTGACGCCATCGACGATATCGCCTTGGCGCACCATTACAAGGTTTCACGCACGCCCGTTAGAGAGGCCTTGCTTCAGCTGCAAGCGCAAGGTATTTTGAGCAGCACGCCCCGGGGCGGCTCGATGGTGGCCAAAATGAACTTGCAACAACTGCTTTCCTTGTGGGAACTGCTTGCTGAGCTTGAGGGCATTGCCGTGCGACTGGCCTGTGAACGCATGACCAACGACGACATCAAGGCTTTGATGAAATTGCATCGCAGCAGCAAAAAAATTGCCGACAAAGAAGACATGGACGGTTGGCAAGAAGCCAACTTGAAGTTCCATGAAATCATTTATGAAGGCGCGCGAAACCCGTTTTTGCGTCAAGAGGTACTGCGCATTCGCTCTCGCACAGGCGTCTATCGGCGTCATGCATTTGGTGCCCTGGGCCGCATCAAATCTTCGTACGATCAACATGAAAAAATTGTCAGTGCCATCGAGAAAAGAGACGCTGAAGCCGCTTCCTTGTGCATGGCGGATCACATGCGTCCTGGACGCGATTCGAAAACGCTGAATGATTTCATCATGAGTTTGCCGCGCGAGTTGTTGGCGGGTTAAATCAACCCGATGCAATCTTTAAACCATTGATCTTCATCAGCAAATAGATGTATTTAAGTTCGGCTTTTTCGCAGTCAGGCGCGCCCACCTGCCGAGCCAGCGCACTCGCGGGAATTTGTAAGAGCTTCCCTTCTATTTCAACTTCCACGCGGAAATAGCAGGGGTTGAATTCGCGAAATGCGATGACCGTGCCCCAGTGGCCAATGAGCCAAGGTTTTCTGATCACGACAACTTGATCTCCTGGGCGAGCCAGGTAATTCAAGTTGTCCTCAAAGGCCTGCTGAATTTCATCGCTGGACGTTTGAGCACTGGCTTTTGCAAAATCGTTGGCAAACTCTATAAATTGTTCAGCTTTCATAACCTTAGGATCGACACGAGGTGGTGTTTTCTTGAGGGGCACACGAACTTTTATCTGCCTTCGCGGCATGGGCCCCGCCTTGTTCCCCTAGGTGTTCCCCGCCTTGGTTTTGGCGGGCATTTGCCGTTGCTGCGCACCAATCACATTCAAGCGATTGATTTTCCAAAGAAAAAGCCGCTAGGTGGTTAAACCTAGCGGCTTTTAAACTTGCATCTGGTGGCTGGCGTCTATTGAAAGATGCCTTGAAACCCTTATTAATGCTA
>JBIKOZ010000134.1:0-5455 GCA_044357745.1 Limnohabitans sp.
TCATGCTGCGCAAAAAGAAGATCTGAGCGACCCAGACGTTATCGCTGCATTTGCCAAGCGTGTAGGAAATGAGCGTTATCTCACCGCTCTTTATTTACTGACTGTTGCAGACATCCGAGGAACCAGCCCCAAAGTTTGGAATGCCTGGAAAGGCAAGTTGCTGGAAGACTTGTATCGATTCACCCTTCGAGTCTTAGGCGGAAGAGCGCCTGATGCCAACGCAGAAATTGAAGCACGAAAGCGAGATGCCTTGGTTGAGTTGGCGCTGCACGCCGAGCCACATGAAGGCCAAAAAGCCCTTTGGGACACCTTAGACATCGGGTATTTCATGCGCCATGACGCCAGTGAAATAGCGTGGCATGCTCGGCAGTTGTCGCGGCATGTTCTCAAAGCAGGGGGCGGCGTCGATTTAGGGGCCCACTCCAAGAGCATCGTTCGTGCAAGAATTTCTCCGTTGGGTGAAGGCTTGCAAGTGTTGGTTTACACCCCCGATCAAACAGATTTGTTTGCACGCATTTGCGGTTACTTTGACCAAGCTGGCTTTAGTATTTTGGACGCCAAAATCCACACCGCCAAGAATGGTTTTGCGGTAGACACATTTCAGGTTGTGACCTCGCTTTTGCCCGAACACTATCGCGAGTTGATCAACATGGTGGAATCTGGTTTAAGCACCACCATCGATAAAAAAGGCGCACTTCCGCCCCCTACCAAAGGCCGAGTGTCGCGTCGGGTTAAGAATTTTCCGATAGCGCCTCGCATCACACTGCACCCGGACGAGAAGGCGCAAAGTTGGCTCTTGGGTATTTCAGCGAGTGACCGTTTGGGGCTTCTGTACAGTGTTGCCAGCGTGCTTGCAAAGCACAGCATCAGCTTAAAGCTCGCCAAGATCAGTACCTTAGGCGAGCGCGTGGAAGATACTTTTCTGATTGAGGGCTCTGCGCTTCAGCACAACCGGGAGCAGATTGAAATTGAAACTGAATTACTTCAGGTCTTGCAAGCCTGAGTTCGGTGATTTAACGCTTTTTCCGAGGCGGTAAGCCAGTGTGCTGAGTGAGGATTCTTCCAGGTCGTGGGGCCGCCGCACTGGGCGTGCTGTTTTTTCTTCTTGCACTTTGATATTCATCTGACAAGGGCTGCCAAGTGGGAATGAGATGGTGCTTGCCATTCCCAATTAAATCGGCACGGCCCATCGCTTTCAAAGCGTCTCTTAGCAACGGCCAATGGTTGGCATCGTGATAGCGCAGAAATGCCTTGTGCAAACGGCGACGTTTTTCACCTTTCACCACATCCACTTTTTCACTGTCGCGCGTAATTTTGCGAAGCGGATTTCTGGTGGTGTGGTACATGGCCGTGGCAGTGGCCATCGGACTTGGATAGAAGGTTTGAACTTGGTCTGCACGGAAACCGTTTTTCTTCAACCAGATGGCCAGATTCATCATGTCCTCGTCGCTGGTGCCAGGGTGTGCGGCAATGAAATAGGGCACCAAGAATTGCTTTTTCCCGGCCTCAGCACTGTACTTATCGAACATGCTTTTGAATTTGTCGTAGGCCCCAATGCCAGGCTTCATCATTTTGGTCAAAGGCCCTGACTCTGTGTGTTCTGGTGCAATTTTCAAATAGCCACCCACATGGTGTGTGACCAGTTCTTTCACATACTCAGGGCTTTGCACGGCAAGGTCATATCTCAAACCAGAACCAATCAAAATCTTTTTGACACCCTTTAAGCTTCGCGCTTTTCGATACATCTGAATTAAGGGGTCGTGATCTGTCGTTAGATTGCTGCATATGCCTGGGAAGACACAACTGGGCTTACGGCAAGCCGATTCGATTTCAGGGCTTTTGCAACCCAATCGATACATGTTGGCGGTAGGACCACCTAAATCGGAAATAACACCTGTGAACCCCTTTACTTTGTCACGGATGTCTTCAATTTCTCGAATGACAGAAGCCTCGCTTCGGCTTTGAATGATGCGCCCCTCGTGTTCCGTGATGGAGCAAAACGTGCAGCCCCCAAAACAACCTCGCATGATGTTGACAGAAAAACGAATCATTTCCCACGCGGGTATTTTGGTCACGCCATCGTGTGAGCCATTTTCATCTGCATAGCTTGGGTGGGGGCTCCGGGCGTAAGGCAAATCGAACACTGCGTCCATTTCGGCTGTGGTCAGCGGAATGGGCGGGGGCGTGATCCAGACATCTCTGGCGGTATGCCCCTCCCCATGGGCTTGCACCAAACTACGCGCGTTGCCAGGATTGGTTTCTAAATGCAAGACCCGGTTGGCGTGCGCATACAAAACAGGGTCACTTTTAACTTGTTCAAAACTGGGCAAGCGAATGACGCTTTTTTCACGCGGGGGTACCTTGTGCAAACCTTTGCCACGCATGGCAGGCAACTGAGGATTGGGCACAAATTGGAGGGGCTGAGTCTGAATTTGGGGCGGCTTTGGCAAAGCGTTTTGCTGATCTGCCACTGACTGGGCTTCATCTTCCCTTGCGCACGATGCGCCGTTTTCTCGAGCCTGCTCAGAGATCATTAAATACGGATTGACGTGTGCCTCAACATGACCCGGCGTGTCCACCGATGAAGAGTCAATTTCAAACCAAGCCTCTGGTGTTTGCCGACGAACAAAGGCTGTGCCTCTGACATCGAGGATGTCGTGAACAGGCACACGTGCGGCCAAACGGTGCGCAATTTCGACCACAGCGCGTTCAGCATTACCGTACAACAACAAGTCACATTTGCTGTCCACCACAATGGACCGCCGAACTTTATCGGACCAATAGTCGTAGTGAGCAATTCGACGCAGAGAACCTTCAATGCCTCCCAGCACGATCGGAACGTCGGGGAAGGCTTCGCGACAACGTTGGCTGTAAACAATGGCGGCCCGATCAGGCCTTTTGCCACCCAGGTCGCCAGGCGTGTAGGCATCGTCTGTGCGAATTTTGCGATCAGCCGTATAACGATTGATCATGGAATCCATATTGCCCGCAGTGACGCCCCAAAATAAATTGGGCTTGCCCAATATGCGGAAAGGCTCGGCACGTTGCCAATCGGGCTGCGCAATGATGCCAACGCGAAACCCTTGGGCTTCTAACATCCGGCCAATGACAGCCATGCCAAAGCTGGGATGATCAACATACGCATCACCCGTGACCAAAATAATGTCACAACTGTCCCAACCCAATTGGGTCATTTCTTCTCGACTCATTGGCAAAAATGGCGCCGTGCCAAAGCGTGAAGCCCAGTACTTGCGGTAACTGGTCAAGGGTTTCGCTTCGCGCGGGAAAAAAGAGACGTCAACAAAGGCGTTCATGGGCCGAATTTCAGAGGGATGTACGTAGTTTAGGGCCTGTGGCCTGCCCACGAACTTGAAAGGTCTTTTTAAATGCCCAGTCTGCGCTTACCCGCGGCCTTTACAAGCCCCTTTGTTTCAATTGAGAACATTTCCTTGGGTGTGGATAATCCATCAATGACTCCAGAAACCACGCATCTTCAGCAGCCAAGCTCAAAAACCGAATTGTTCATCGGCTTTACCTTGCTGGCCCTTCAAGGGGTGGGCGGGGTATTGACAGTGGCTCAGCGGGAACTGGTGGAGCGTCGCAAATGGATGACCAACGAACAATTCGTGGAAGAGTGGTCAGTTGCTCAAGTCATGCCGGGTCCAAACGTTGTCAACTTGGGTTTGATGTTGGGGGGCAAATATTTTGGCCTGGCGGGTGCTGCTGCGGCGGTTTCGGGCTTGTTGGTGGCACCTTTGATTTTGGTTCTTGGCTTGGCAATTTTGTTTGGCGGTGTGTCCGACAACCCCATCGCCCAAGGGGCCCTCAAAGGCATGGGCGCTGTGTCAGCCGGTTTGATCATTGCCACCGGCATTAAATTGAGCAGCTCCTTGCGGCAAAATCCAATGGGCCTTGGACCTGCATGGCTGCTGGCCGTTGCAGCATTTGTGATGGTTGGAATTCTTCGTGTACCTCTTGCTTGGGCATTGTTAGGGCTAGGGTTGCTAGGTTGTGGACTGGCTTTTCGCGCCTTGTCGCAGACAAAGTCGAAAGACAACAACTCATGAACCATGTGATTTATCTCACGCCTTATGACTGGCTTGACCTGTTCTTGCATTACGCCGTACTTTCACTGCTGTCCGTTGGTGGCACCATCACAGCGGCACCAGAAATGCACCGCTTTCTGGTGGATGAAAAGCATTGGTTAAGTGATGCTTCATTTTCATCATCGATTGCATTGGCCCAATCGTCTCCTGGCCCCAATGTCTTGTTTGTCGCCTTGATGGGATGGCACATAGGACTCAACGCCGGCGGTGGTTTAGGCGGCGGTATCTGGGCGTGGAGCTTGGGCATGTTAGGGGTTTTGATCACCATGACCGGCATCATGCTGCCCTCTTCGGTGCTCACCTACGTTGCCACCAAATGGGCCCACAACAACAGAAATTTTCTGTCGGTTCGATCTTTCAAATCGGGATTGGCGCCCCTTGTGATTGGGCTCTTGGTTTCTACAGGCTGGCTTCTCTTAGGTGCACACAACAACATCACTCAAGATTGGAAGCTTTGGCTGCTGGCTGGCGTGGCCATCGTCCTGATGCTCAGAACATCTGTTCACATTTTGTGGCTCATGGCAGCAGGCGCTGCATGCGGCGCACTCGGTTGGCTTTAACCCAAGCGTTGGCGAACCGCCTCAAACAAGCACACGCCACTGGCCACTGAAACATTCAAACTTTCAACAGCACCTTGCATGGGAATGCTCACAAGTTCGTCGCAAGTTTTGCGTGTGAGTTGACGCATGCCAGGACCTTCTGCACCGAGCACCAGCGCAACAGGGCCTTTCAGGTCGACTTGGTAAATATTTTTAGGAGCGTCTCCGCTGGTCCCAATGGCCCAAATAGAACGCTCCTTGAGCTCTCCTAGAGTACGTGCCAAATTGGTCACCATGAAGTAAGGCACAGTTTCGGCCGCACCACTGGCCACCTTGGCCACTGTGGCATTGATGCCAGCAGCATGATCCTTGGGTGCAATGACCGCATGAGCGCCAGCACCGTCTGCCACGCGCAAACATGCCCCAAGATTGTGGGGATCGGTCACACCGTCCAGCACCAGCAACAAGGGCGGGCCTTGGACCTGGTCCAGTAAGTCGTCTAGGGAATGTGCTTGAGGCAGCGACTCTACCCTAGCTGCAACACCCTGATGGCCATGGCTGCCCGCCACCTTGGCCAATCGCATGCCATCGGCTTCGATCAAGCGAACACCAGCCTCTTGCGCGCGTTCGATGAATTGCCGCATGCGCGCGTCGCGACGCGTAGTTTCAAAATAAATCTCAACGATAGACTGCGGCGCCGTTTTGAGACGAACACCCACTGCGTGGAAACCAAATAGGATTTTGGGAGAAGACATTCCCCGATTATCGTTGGGATATGAGGCGCCCCGCTTCCAAGGTCACTGTTCGGTC
>JBIKOZ010000135.1:0-5425 GCA_044357745.1 Limnohabitans sp.
CAAACAAATACATTGGTCATGCCGGACAACTCAACCAATTTAGCGGCCAATTTTTCTTGATTGGGCACATGGTAGTAGTTGCAGCTGTGAATGATTTTGCTGATTTGATCTTGCAGCGCAGGCACCAACTCCGGGTGATTGTGTCCCAGCGTATTGACCGCTATTCCGCCCAGTGCGTCCAAATAAACCTTGCCATTGACGTCCCACAGGCGGCAACCTTGACCGTGGCTCATGGCGATTGGCAATCGGCCATAAGTGTTCATGGTGTGCGGCGAAGTGGCTTCAATGAAAGCGGACATGCTGAGTGCTCCTGTCAAAAGAAATCGGCCCAACGAAAGGGCCGCTGAGGTGAGATTTTAGGGCCAGAATTCAGGCGCCAACTCTTCTATAAGATACAATTCTTGTGCAATGCAGCATAGCGGTGATCCCTCTGGTGTGCCCACACATTTCTTTAACCTCTGATCGATGGTTTCAAATAACGCCAAAGAAGTTCTGATTCAAGGGATCACCTTGGATGGGCGCACCTTCAGACCCAGCGATTGGGCTGAAAGATTGGCCGGGGTGATGGGGCAGTTCAGGCCGGGTGGCGCTACGCCCGGCAGCCATTTAAGTTATTCCCCTTGGTGCATCCCGCAAACGCTGGGTGGTGTCAAGTGCGTGGTGGTCCACACCGACTTGCGAGGCTATGAGCCAATGGCCTGGGACTTTCTCATGAATTTCGCCAAAGACAACAATTTGCAACTTTCCGAGGCCTGTCTTTTGCCCGACTCTGCCAAATAAAGCGCCCACAAAAAAGCCGTCTTCAGACGGCTTTTTGCTTTTTCTTTGCTGACAGCGCACCCGTTTCAAACGGCGGCAACCCTGTTGGGTGCCGGGCTGGTGATCAATTGATCAGGCGGCGAGGGCCAAGGTTTTCACCTTGGTCGACAGGCGGCTCTTATCGCGAGCTGCTTTGTTCTTGTGGAAGATGCCTTTGTCGGCAATGGTGTCCACAACGGCTTGCATTTTTGCAAACAGTTCTGTTGCTTTGGTTTTATCACCTGCAAGAACAGCTTTTTCAACGTTCTTAACGGCGGTGCGGTATTTAGAGCGCAGGGATGTGTTCGCTGCGTTCAGTTTCACGTCTTGACGTGCGCGTTTACGGCCTGATGCCAGGCGGGGGTTTTTTTTCTTGGGTTTTGCAGAAGCCATTTTAAGTGTCCTAATTGTCTGAGGATGTTGTCAGCAAAGCCGACTATTGTATCAGTCTAAAACAGGGTTCGTCGAGGGGTCTGACACAGCCCTCGGGGAGTCGCTACACTCTCGTCGTGAGCCTACTTAAATCCGCCTCAACAGTTTCTCTTTGGACCTTGGCTTCCCGTATCACGGGTCTGGTCCGAGAGCTGCTCATTGCGTCAGCCTTTGGTGCCAGCGCCTTGACGGACGCCTTTAATGTGGCCTTTCGTATTCCAAATCTATTCAGAAGGCTGTTTGCCGAAGGTGCCTTTAGCCAAGCTTTTGTTCCCGTTTTGGCCGCCAGCAAGGCCCAAAATGGCGAGGAGGCCACCCGTAAAGTCATTGACCATGCGGCCACCCTGCTGGCCTGGGCGCTGTTGGTGCTGAGCCTGATGGGTGTCTTGGCCGCGCCTTGGCTGGTGTGGGCCATGGCCAGTGGATTGCAGCAACAGCCCGAATCTTATTTGGCGGCTGTGAACATGACGCGGTGGATGTTTCCCTACATTGCGTTCATGTCGATGGTGGCCTTGTCAGCCGGTATCTTGAACACATGGAAGCGCTTCGCAATTCCTGCAGCGACGCCGGTTTTGTTGAATGTGTCCATGATTGCGGCCGCCTGGCTGTTGGCGCCTTGGCTTAAGTCGAAGGGCTATGAGGCCATCTATGCCTTGCCAGTGGGCGTGATGTTGGGTGGCGTATTGCAATTGGCCCTCCAAATTCCGGCCTTGAAAAAATTGGGCTTGCTGCCGCGATTGGGTGTGAGCTGGAAGGCCCTCAAAAATGCCGCGAATGACCCTGCATCACGGCAAATTGCCAGCTTGATGCTGCCCGCATTATTGGGTGTGGGGGTGGCACAAATTTCTTTGCTGATCAACACCCAAATTGCATCGCATTTGGCCCCTGGCAGTGTGAGTTGGCTTACCTACGCCGATCGCTTGATGGAATTTCCAACGGCCATTTTGGGGGTTGCATTGGGTGCCGTCTTGATGCCCCAATTGGCGGCTGCACGGGCCAAAGGCGATCAAGCAGAATATTCGGCGATGTTGGATTGGGGCTTGCGTTTGGTTGTTTTGTTAGCGCTGCCCTGTGCTGCTGCGCTTTTGATTTTTTCTCAGCCATTGGTGTCGGTTCTTTATCACTACGGGGCCTTCACGGACAAAGACGTTCAGCAAACAACATTGGCACTGAGCGGATACGGCGTGGGGCTGCTGGGTTTGGTGGCCATTAAGGTTTTGGCACCCGGCTATTACGCAAGTCAGGATATCAAAACACCCGTCAAAATTGCAGTGGTCGTTTTGTGTTTCACTCAGTTGATGAATGTCGTGTTGGTGCCCTCCATGGCCCATGCTGGGTTGGCCTGGTCAATTGGTTTAGGGGCCTTGCTCAATGCGGCGTGGCTGCTGGTGGGCTTGCTGCGCAAAGGCAGCTTTAAGCCGCTGCCTGGATGGCTGTTATTTGGCTTGAAGGTCATGATCGCAACGGCACTGCTCACAATTTTTTTATACCATGTCGCATCGTACTTAGATTGGCTGGGCATGCGACATCAAGCGGGCTTGCGATTGGGCGCCATGACCCTGGTTCTTGCCGCTTCAGGCATCCTTTATTTTGGGTGTCTCAGATTATTCGGTTTGCGATGGCAAACATTTGTGCGCCGATGAGTGCTTTAAGGTGACCATGAACTTTTCCATTGACGCTGTCACACCCTTAAGCTATTTCAAAAGCTTGGTGGGTTCTGATGCTGAGTTGCCGCTGCTCGAGGCTGCAGCATGCATTGCCCAAGATGAAGAGCCAAGCCTTGATGTTCAAGAAGTATTGGCCTCGTGTGATGCGCTGTTGGTAAGGCTGCAACGGCGGGTGAAATCAGATGCTGAACCTATTGACAAGTTATCGGCACTGAATCGATTTTTTTATCAAGATCTGGGCTTTGCCGGCAATGCCAACAATTTTTATGCCCCAGAAAATAGTTATTTGAATGAGGTCCTCCGATCACGTCGCGGCATTCCAATTTCGCTTGCTGTCATTTGGTTGGAGCTGGCGCAGGCCATCGATCTCAAGGCCGAGGGCGTCTCTTTCCCAGGGCATTTTTTAGTCAAGATCACGCTGCCTGAGGGCTTGGTTGTTTTGGACCCCCTCACAGGCGACTCATTGGGCCTGGACAACTTGGCTGAACGATTGGATTTGTTTCGCCCCCATCTTGGCGATTCTGGCGACATGGACACCCCGTTGGGGTTGTTTTTACAACCCGCCCCGCCCCGGGACATCCTGAACCGAATGCTTCGAAATTTGAAAGAGATCTTCAGCAGTCAGCAAGATTGGCCGCGGTTGGTCGGTGTCCTAGACCGGCTGATTGTTTTGAATCCGAACGCTGTTCATGAGAAGCGCGACAGAGGATTGGCATTGTTTGAAATGGGTGAGACTGCACGTGCCCGTGAAGACTTGTCTCACTATGTGTCATTTGCACCCGATGCCAGCGATGTGCCGGACATTCAAAAACGAATCGACAAGATTCAGTAATTGAACATCGGGAGGGCGCTGGTAGGCGCCTGCTTGAACGCAGTGAGGCTTGTCTAGCGCACTTCCACTTGAGCGCCACGACCTTGCGTCGCGATCACGCCGATCTCATAAACCTTCTCGCCTGATTGGCGCAAAGTTTCAGCACAAGCTGCCGCATGTGATGGATCGATCACGACCACCATGCCAATGCCGTTGTTGAAGGTGCGGTTCATTTCGTTGTCATCGATGCCTGCAGTTTTTTTCAGCCATGCAAAGAGTTCAGATTGGGGCCAGCTGCCTTTTTGCAGATGCGCCGCAGTACCTTCTGGTAAAACGCGAGGAATGTTCTCTAACAGGCCGCCGCCAGTGATATGCGCCAAGGCTTTAATGGGGTGCACAGACAGGGCGTGCAGTACAGATTTAACGTACAAGCGAGTAGGGGCCATGATGGCTTGTTTAAAGCTTTGGCCGTCTAAGGTCTGAGGCAAGTTTTGTGCGGCGCGTTCGATGCATTTTCGAACCAAACTGAAGCCGTTCGAGTGAACGCCACTTGAGCCCAAGCCCAGCACAACATCGCCAGGCTTTACATTTTGGCCCGTCAAGATTTTTGATTTTTCAACAGCGCCAACGGCAAAACCCGCCAAGTCATACTCGCCAGCAGGGTACATGCCTGGCATTTCAGCAGTTTCGCCGCCAATCAACGCACAACCCGACATCTGGCATCCGTTGGCGATACCTCCCACCACAGCCGCCGCGGTCTCGACATCCAGCTTGCCGCAAGCAAAATAATCGAGAAAGAACAAGGGCTCAGCGCCCTGAACCAATACGTCGTTGACACTCATGGCCACCAAATCGATGCCGACGGTGTCGTGCATGTTCCATTCAAAGGCAAGCTTGAGTTTGGTGCCAACGCCGTCGGTTCCGGAGACAAGCACGGGCTCCTTGTAGCGTTTGGGAACTTCAAAAAGAGCACCGAAGCCGCCAATTCCAGCCAAGACCCCTTCACGCATGGTTTTTTTGGCCAAAGGTTTGATGCGTTCGACCAAAGCATCGCCCGCAATGATGTCGACGCCGGCGTCTTTGTAAGAAAGAGGGGTTGAGCTCATGAGAATTAAGGGGAAATTGGTAGGACGGAGGTCGGGAGGACTAAAATCAGACTCTATTTTAGGTGCTGAAGGCCAATCAGCTGTTGTGCTTGGCAGCTTCTTTTCAATATCTTTAACCTCAAACTGCTCACATGCTCATCACCCCATCCTCTAAAAGCCTAGCCCTCTGGATGGGTGTTGCTATTTTGGTGGCTTTGCTTTTGTGGGTCCTCGGACCTGTCTTGGTCCCTTTCGCGGTGGCTGCTGTATTGGCTTATGCACTGCACCCCACGGTCATTCGGCTGCAACAGTGGCTCCCGTTCCTGCCCAAGCTGGTCTGTGTGCTGGTCGTTGAGATCTGTGCTTTGCTTTTGGTGGTGGGTGTTTTGTTGTTGTTGGTGCCGATTCTCACCAAAGAAATACCTTTGCTGCAACAGCAACTGCCCACACTGCTCGATCAATTGGCCCTCAAACTCAACCCCTTATTGGCCCAGTATGGTTGGAATTTGACGATCGATGTGGGAAGTCTGAAAGCGCAGCTTATCAAGTACCTCAGCAGCAACCGTGATGATTGGATGGACCCTCTGATTGCCTCTTTGAAGTTAGGCGGAAATTTTGCGCTGGCTGTGTTG
>JBIKOZ010000136.1:0-5415 GCA_044357745.1 Limnohabitans sp.
CACCATTGGCGGTGCCCAGGCGGTGGCGGCTTTGGCCTATGGCACCGCAACGGTTCCCAAAGTAGACAAAATAACCGGCCCTGGCAATGCCTATGTGGCCAGCGCCAAGAAGCGCGTTTTTGGCACTGTGGGCATTGACATGATCGCCGGCCCCAGCGAAATTTTGGTGTTGGCCGATGGCACCACGCCACCTGAGTGGGTGGCCATGGATTTGTTTTCGCAAGCCGAACACGATGAGTTGGCGCAAAGCATTTTGCTGTGCCCGGATGGCGAGTACATTGAAAAAGTACAGGCAGCCATTGACCGTTTGCTGCCCACATTGCCGCGCGCAGAAATCATTGCCAAGTCCATGAACGATCGAGGTGCGCTCATTCAAACCCGCAGCATGCAAGAGGCATGCGCCATCAGCAATCGAATAGCCCCCGAACACTTGGAGGTTTCAAGCCGCAATCCGCATGAGTGGGAGCCCTTGTTGAAGCATGCGGGCGCCATTTTCTTGGGGGCCTTCACCAGCGAATCCTTGGGTGATTACTGCGCTGGCCCTAACCACGTGTTGCCCACCAGTGGCACGGCACGGTTTTCATCGCCCTTGGGTGTTTATGATTTTCAAAAGCGCTCCAGCCTGATTGAGGTGAGTGAGAAGGGCGCACAAAGCCTAGGGAAAATTGCCGCAGAATTGGCTTATGGCGAAGGCTTGCAAGCGCACGCCCGCGCAGCTGAGCTGCGCATGAACCCGGTTCCGCCGCAACGAGAAAAATCATGATGGATCCACACAATTCGAACTCGGGCGTGAACCCAAATTCAAACGCCTGGCGCAAGCACATTCGCCAAGATGTGCAGTCAATGCATGCTTACGCCATTCAAGATTCAACGGGCATGATCAAGCTCGATGCCATGGAAAATCCCTATGCGTTGTCCGCGCACTTGCAACAAAAATTGGGTGAGCGTTTGGGCGCAATGGCATTGAACCGTTACCCAAGTGACGGTGTCAATGTGCTGCGCAAAGCTTTGGCTGCTTATGTCCAAATGCCCAAAGACTTTGACATCATGTTGGGCAATGGGTCCGATGAACTCATCACCCTCATTTCTATGGCTTGCGATGTGCCGGGTGCCAGTTTTCTGGCCCCTGTGCCGGGTTTTGTGATGTATGCCATGAGTGCCCAATTGCAAGGTGTCCATTTTCATGGGGTACCGCTCACGGCCAACTTTGAACTGGACGAGCAAGCCATGTTGTCTGCCATTGCTGAGCACAAGCCAGCAGTGGTTTATTTGGCTTATCCCAATAACCCAACAGGCACGCTTTGGAACGCCGACGTGATTGAGCGCATTGTGCTGGCCCAGGGTCAGCAAGGCGGGCTCATTGTGATGGACGAGGCGTACCAGCCTTTTGCCAGCCAAACCTACATGGACCAAGTGGCCCGCCATGGTCATGTGTTGCTCATGCGCACCTTGTCTAAGTTTGGCTTGGCGGGTGTGCGATTGGGTTACATGGTGGGCCCGAAGGCTTTGATCGCCGAAATCGACAAAGTGCGACCCCCCTACAACATCAGCGTGTTGAACTGCGAATGTGCTTTGTTTGCTTTAGAGCATGCAGAAGTTTTTGCGCAACAAGCAGCCGAAATTCGGCAAGAACGCGACAAACTCAACCAGTCCTTGGCTACTTTGCCCGGCGTTCAGGTCTTTCCAAGTCAGGCCAATATGCTCTTGGTCCGTATGCCTGACGCCACAAAGTGCTTCGAAGGTATGAAGTTGAAAGGCATTTTGGTCAAGAACGTTTCTAAAATGCATCCATTGCTGACCAACTGTTTGCGACTCACGGTGGGAACCCCCGCAGAAAACGCACGCATGTTGACAGCATTCAAGGAATCTTTATGAGTACACCCCGCGTTGCAGAAGTCACGCGCAAAACTGCAGAAACCCAAATTCGAGTCAAAGTGAATTTGGACGGCACCGGGCAGGCCAACTTGTCTACGGGCATTGGTTTTTTTGACCACATGCTGGATCAAATTGCACGCCATGGCCTCATCGATTTGGAAATCGAAGCCAAAGGCGACTTGCACATTGACGGCCATCACACCGTTGAAGATGTGGGCATTACGTTGGGTCAAGCTGTGGCGCAAGCGGTGGGCGACAAGAAAGGTTTGCGCCGATATGGCCATGCCTATGTGCCGCTCGACGAGGCACTTTCTCGCGTCGTGATTGACTTTTCAGGGCGTCCTGGTTTGGTCAATCACGTGCCATTTACCAGCGGCATGGTGGGCGGCTTTGACACGCAGCTCATGCACGAATTTTTCCAAGGCTTTGTCAACCACGCCTTGGTGACTGTCCACATCGATAACTTGCGTGGCGACAATGCGCACCACCAAGCCGAAACCGTGTTCAAAGCCTTTGCGCGCGCGCTTCGTGCAGCGCTTGAAATTGATCCTCGCTCTGTCGGCGTGATTCCTTCCACAAAGGGTTCGCTCTGAGCATGTCCCCCAATTCAGTGGCGGTGGTGGATTACGGCATGGGCAATTTGCGATCGGTTGCCCAAGCGGTCATTCATGCTGCGCAAGACACCGGTGTAGAAGTCAAAATCACATCCACACCGCAAGATGTGCGCGATGCCACGCGGGTGGTTCTCCCGGGTCAAGGGGCCATGCCCGATTGCATGCGGGAGCTGCAAGAGTCAGGTTTGCTGGAAGCGGTCCTAGAGGCGGCGGGTAAAAAGCCTTTATTTGGTGTGTGCGTCGGCATGCAGATGTTGCTAGATCACAGTGAAGAAGGTGACGTACCTGGCCTTGGCCTGTTCCCTGGCAACGTGGTCAAGTTCGATTTGGCCGGCAAGACGCAGGCTGATGGCAGTCGCTTCAAAGTTCCCCAAATGGGATGGAATCAGGTCAATTTCTGCCGCCATGAGGGCGTTCAGCATCCGGTTTGGGGCGATATTCCCAATGGCAGCTACTTCTATTTTGTACACAGCTTTTACGCAAAACCCGATAATGCAGCCCATGTTGCAGCAGAAACTGAGTACGGTGGGCTTTTTGCCTGCGCCATTGCGCGCGATAATTTGTTTGCCACGCAGTTTCATCCAGAAAAAAGTGCCGACCAAGGTTTGGCGCTCTATCGGAACTTTTTGCACTGGCAGCCTTAATTTTCTGAACGCATTCCAATTTCATTTTTCTTCACTCTAGCGCTACCCATTAGCCATGATTCTGATACCTGCAATTGATCTCAAAGACGGCCATTGCGTTCGCCTTAAACAAGGCGACATGGACCAAGCCACCACGTTTGGTGAGGACCCTGCGGCCATGGCCCAAAGCTGGCTAGAAAAAGGTGCAAGACGCTTGCACTTGGTCGATCTCAATGGCGCCTTTGCTGGCAAACCGCAAAACTTCGCGGCCATTAAATCCATCCTCAAAGCGGTCGGCGACGAAATTCCGGTTCAGCTGGGTGGCGGCATTCGAGACCTAGACACCATTGAAAAATACATCGATGGCGGATTGCGCTATGTCATCATCGGTACGGCGGCAGTCAAAAATCCTGGTTTTTTACGCGATGCCTGTAGCGCTTTTGGGGGCCACATCATTGTGGGCCTCGATGCCAAAGACGGCAAAGTGGCCACCGATGGTTGGAGCAAGCTCACGGGTCACGAAGTGGTCGACCTGGCCAAGAAGTTTGAAGACTGGGGCGTCGAGTCCATCATTTACACCGACATTGGCCGCGACGGCATGTTGAGTGGCATCAACATCGATGCCACCGTCAAGTTGGCGCAGGCGCTGACCATCCCGGTCATTGCCTCTGGCGGCTTGTCCAACATGGCCGACATCGAGCAATTGTGTGCTGTTGAAGATGAGGGCGTTGAAGGCGTCATTTGCGGCCGCGCCATTTACTCTGGCGACCTTGATTTCCAAGCAGCCCAGGCACGGGCCGATGAACTCAACGACTGAAACGCACCAAGGTCACTCAGGTTGGCAATGGTCTTTGCCCAACGGTGACACCGTGTTTGTGGCTGAGCAGGGTGCCCAGGTGTTGTCATGGCAGGCTGGCGGTCGTGAGATTTTGTACCTCAGTCCAACTTCCGTTTGCGACGGCACCACTGCCATTCGTGGCGGCATTCCGGTCTGCTTTCCCCAATTTAACCAGCGCGGCACTTTGCCAAAGCATGGGTTTGTGCGCAATATGCCATGGCGTTTGGCGCCCCAAAGCAGTCGGGGTGCAGAAAAAGTTTTTGAACTCACAAGCGATCAACACACTTTGACTTTGTGGCCCGTGAAGTTCAGAGCGAGGCTCACGGTCACGCTGGCGGAAAAAAGTTTAAACGTTCAATTGACGGTTGAAAATTTGGGCGATCAACATTTGAGTTTCACGGGTGCTTTGCACACTTACTTTGCGGTCGAGCACATCGATCAAGTAAGCTTGATCGGCCAAGCTCAACAGCCAGAATGGGACGCTGCCAACGACACGCATCAATCTTGTTCGGGGGCGCTCAAATTCAACGCCGAGTTCGACCGAGTCTACGATGTGCTGACAGACCCATCCCCCACCTGGACTTTGCGCGAAGGCCAACAACAGCTTCAAATTTCACAAAGCGCCTCTTGGGGACAAAGCGTGGTGTGGAATCCGGGCGCCGACAAATGCAGCCAACTCAAAGACATGCCTGCTGATGGCTATCAACGCATGTTGTGCGTTGAGGCTGCGCGCGTTACTTCTGCCGTTGAAGTGCAGCCGGCTCAAACCTGGCTGGGCTGGCAACGCCTCACTCTTTAAACACCATGCTCGCCAAACGAATCATTCCTTGCCTTGATGTCACCGGTGGCCGTGTGGTCAAAGGCGTTAACTTTGTAGAGCTTCGCGATGCGGGTGATCCTGTTGAAATTGCGGCGCGATACAACGAACAAGGCGCCGATGAACTGACATTCTTGGACATCACCGCCACCAGTGACGGCCGCGATTTAATTCTTCACATCATTGAAGCTGTGGCCTCACAGGTTTTCATTCCACTGACTGTGGGCGGCGGCGTCAGAACCGTTGAAGATGTGCGCCGCTTGCTCAATGCAGGCGCCGACAAAACCAGTTTCAATTCGGCGGCCATTGCCAACCCCCAAGTCATTCGCGATGCGTCGCAAAAGTATGGCGCGCAGTGCATCGTGGTGGCCATCGATGCCAAACGCCGTCAGGGCGACGACGTCACATTGCGCGGTGAAGGCTGGGACGTGTACAGCCATGGCGGCAGGCAAAACACGGGTTTAGATGCTGTGCAGTGGGCCGCCAAGATGGCCGAGTTTGGCGCTGGCGAAATTTTGCTCACCAGCATGGACCGCGATGGCACCAAGTCGGGCTTCGATTTGGCCCTCACCAAAGCCGTGAGCGATGCGGTGCAAGTGCCTGTCATTGCCTCCGGTGGCGTGGGCAATTTGGACCATCTGGCCGATG
>JBIKOZ010000137.1:0-5412 GCA_044357745.1 Limnohabitans sp.
GAGGCCACAACGCCCAAACTTTGCAATTTTTTCAAGGCATAGTTGATCAAGTGGGTATCCTCAATGTTCATGATGAAACAAATGTCGGCCAAACGCTTGTCGCGCGCGCGGTGACTGACATGGTGCAGCACCAAAACATCCAAGGGCGTCAAATCTTTCAACCCTGCAGCCGACATGCAGTGCACGATCCAGCGGTGAAAGGCGTTACCCGCCACGATCAAGCCAAACTCAAATTCACTCATTTCGGCGCTCTCAGGCGAGACCAAATGGGCCGACGAAACAATGGGCATGGCAGGCTGCTTGTTGGCGACCTTGGAAGCAGGCGCCGCTGATGGGACTGGTGCAGCGGCAGTGCTTGATTTACGCGGCATGGCCTTAGCCCTCCAAAGATAAGAGTGAAGAGTCTACCCAATACCTTGACAAATTATTAACAATTTGTTGACATATAGGGAAATTACCGATCCCTAATTGCATGAATTTGCCTACAGTCAACTCACGGCCTACTTGCAGCTGCTCGGGGCCTTAAACTGGCATATGTATGTCTCAATTCTTCCCAACTTTCTAATTGGAGCTTTCATGAAACGTCGTATTCTTTCGCTGGCCCTGTCGACCGCGCTACTTGGCAGTTTTGTCATGGCCACTGCCCAAGCCCAAACCAAGTGGGACTTGCCGGCGGCCTACGCTGCCAACAATTTCCACACTGAGAACTTGGTTCAATTTGCCAACGACGTCGACAAAGCAACTGGCGGCAAGCTGAAAATCACGGTTCACGCCAATGCATCCCTGTTCAAAGCCCCAGAGATCAAGCGCGCTGTGCAAGGTGGTCAAGCTCAAATTGGTGAAATTTTGCTGGCCAATTTTCAAAACGAATGGCAATTGTTTGGTGCAGACGGCCTGCCCTTCTTGGCCGATAGCTACGAAGAATCATTCAAACTCTACAAAGTTCAACGTCCTTTCCTCGAGAAGAAGTTGGGTGAGCAAGGAATGATGCTGCTTTATGCGGTGGCCTGGCCACCTCAGGGCATCTTTGTCAAAAAACCCATTACCTCAGCTGCCGATTTGAAAGGTGTGAAATGGCGCGCCTACAGCCCCTCTACAGCACGCATTGCAGAATTGGTGGGCGCTCAACCCGTGACGGTTCAAGCTGCTGAGTTGTCTCAAGCCATGGCCACTGGCGTGGTTGAAAGCTACATGTCGTCTGGCTCAACTGGCTACGACACCAAGACTTATGAACACATCAAGTACTTTTACGACACGCAAGCTTGGCTTCCCAAAAATGCAATCATCATGAACAAAGCTGCCTTTGACGCCCTTGATGCAGCCACCAAACAAGCGGTCTTGAAGGCCGGCGCAGATGCCGATGCTCGCGGCTGGAAAGTATCTCAGGCTAAAAATGGTGAATACATGGACTTGCTCAAGAAAAACGGCATGAACATTGTGGCGCCTTCTGCCCAGCTCAAAGCTGACATGAAAAAAGTCGGCGATGTGATGTTGAAAGAGTGGCTTGATAAAGCAGGACCCGAAGGCAAAGCCTTGATTGACGCCTACAACAAGCCTTGATTGCAATGCGTGTTTTTTTGAACCGCATTTATGACAGCGCCGCCGCCTTGGCGGCGCTTTTCATGTGCGCCATGCTGGTCATGGTTTTGTTGTCCATCATTGGACGTGAATTTAACTTTCACATCAGAGGCACCGATGCCTACGCTGGCTACTGCATGGCGGCCAGTGGGTTTTTAGCACTCGCGCACACGCTCAAGCGCGGAGAACACATACGCGTTACTGTTTTGATCAGTCGCTTTCAAGGTGGCTGGCTCAAAGGCATCGAATTATGGGCGTTGGCCATGGCCACCCTGCTTTCTAGCTTATTGGCCTACTACAGCGTTCGACTTTCTTGGCAGTCTTATACATTTCACGACATTTCTACAAGCAGCGATGCCACGCCTTTGTGGATTCCACAAATTGCCATGGCGCTTGGCACCCTGATATTGGCGCTGGCCTTTCTCGATGAGTTCATCTTGGAGTGCTTAGGCAAGCGTGAATCTGTCCAATCAGATACGGCGCTTCACAACGAATAACCATGAATGATCTTCTCATCACAGCTTTGCTGGTTGGTACACTGTTCCTGATCTTGGGCAGCGGCGTTTGGATCGGTCTGTCTTTGTCAGGTGTTGCTTGGATTGGCATGCAGTTGTTCAGCAGTCGTCCTGCTGGCGATGCCATGTCCGTCACCATCTGGGGCTCATCTTCCAGCTGGACACTGACCGCGTTGCCCTTGTTCATTTGGATGGGTGAAATTCTTTTCAGAACTCGCCTCAGTCAAGACATGTTCAAAGGCTTGGCACCTTGGTTGCAGGCGCTTCCTGGGCGCTTGCTTCACACCAATGTTGCGGGTTGTACCATCTTTGCGGCTGTCTCGGGATCATCGGCAGCCACGTGCGCCACCATTGGCAAAATGACACTGCCTGAACTCTCCAAAAGAGGTTATCCAGACAACATGGTCATCGGCACATTAGCAGGCGCAGGGACCCTGGGTCTGCTCATTCCGCCCTCCATCATCATGATCGTGTATGGCGTCACAGCCGATGTTTCAATTGCCAAACTTTTCATTGCCGGCATCTTGCCTGGCCTCATGCTGGCTGGCTTGTTTTCTGGCTACATCATTTACTGGGCTTTGCGCCATCCCGACCAAGTTCCTGCCAATGACCGCCAGTACACCTTCATGGAAAAAGTTCGCGAGTCGGGCAGCTTAATTCCTGTGGTCTGCCTCATCGCTGCAGTACTCGGCTCCATTTATGCCGGCATTGCAACCGCCACCGAAGCGGCCGCTGTAGGCGTGGTGGGCGCCATGGTTTTGTCTGCGGTTCAAGGCTCGCTTAACTGGCTTAGTTTCAAAGAAGCCTTGATGGGTGCAACTCGGCTTTACTGCATGATTGCCCTGATTTTGGCGGGTGCCTCCTTCTTAACTTTGTCGATGGGCTACATTGGCCTGCCCAGGCACTTGGCAGAGTGGATTGCCACCCTTGGCCTCAGTCAATTCGAACTCATTTTGGCGCTCACCATTTTTTATGTCGTGCTCGGTTGTTTTCTAGACGGTATCTCCATGGTGGTCCTCACCATGGGCGTCATCATGCCCACCGTTCAAAAAGCGGGCATCGATCCTTTGTGGTTTGGTATCTTCATTGTGCTGGTCGTTGAAATGGCGCAAATAACCCCTCCCGTCGGCTTTAACCTTTTTGTACTGCAGGGCATGACAGGCAGAGATTTGCTCTGGATTGCAAAAGCCACCTTACCCATGTTCTTCCTCATGGTGGTGGCCGTCTTGTTGATTTATTTCTTTCCTGGCATTGTTACTTGGATGCCGCAACAGATGAAGCTTTGAGCCTTTGAACAATTGAGCCATTTTTAACCAAATTCATCCTCTATGATGTCGCATGATTTGACGCAATGTCAAAGGACATCCAAAGGAATTTCGTGTTTAAAAATGTCATGGCCTACCGAATAGGGCCCAACTGGAACGCAACCGTTCCAGCAGTTGAAGCAGCCCTGTCTGCCAACCGATTTACAGAGTGCACTCCCGGACAAGACAAGTCAGTTGGCTGGACAGAGCCTCGCAATGTCGCCAATGGGCCTTTGCTGGAGTCCATCGGCGGTCAGTGGATTGCCAAACTTCTCATCGAAACCAAAGCCGTCCCCTCTTCCGTTGTTAAACGCAAAGCGGAAATTCAAGCGCAAGAAATCGAAGCCCAAACAGGTCGCAAACCAGGTAAAAAAGAAACGCGTGAAATGCGCGAAGACATTTTGCACAGCTTGCTACCCCAAGCCTTTGCCAAACAAGGCACTGTCATGGTGTGGATCAATCCCAAAGATAGATTGCTGGCCATCGACGCTGGCAGTTCTGGCAAAGCAGACGAAGTCATCACCCAGTTGGTACGCGCCTTACCAGGACTCGACTTGAACTTGTTGCAAACCGCCACCTCACCCCAAACCGGCATGGCAGCTTGGTTATTGGCCACAAACCCCGATGACCTTCCGCGCGCTTTGAGTGTCGAAAAAGAATGTGTTTTAAAGTCTGGCGCCGAAGACCAGCCCATGGTGAAGTACACGCGTCATGTTCTCAGCACGGAAGAAGTTCGCAAACATGTGCGTGAAGGCAAGCTGCCTACGCAGTTGGCAATCAGTTGGGAGGGCAAAGCCAGCTTTGTACTCACCGAAAGTTTACAGCTGAAAAAAGTGACATTTTTAGATGGCACCGAGCCAGACGCCATCAGTGCCGAAGGGGAAGACAAGTTTGATGCCGATGTGGTGCTTAGCACGGGCATGCTAGGCCCCATGCTCAAAGATGTGATCGATGCGCTGGGCGGAGAAAATGTGTTTGCAGAAGCTGCAAGCAATGCGGAAGGCCCGCCCTTTTAAACCGAAGACGACAAAATGCTTTCAGTGATTGCCATTTGTATCGGCGCATGCTTCGGGGCTCTGGCACGCTGGCAACTGGGCTTATGGCTCAACCCTACAACACCGGAAGAGGGCCTGTTTCCATGGGGTACTTTGGCGGCCAACCTTGTGGGTGGCTATTTAATAGGCCTGTGCGTGGGCATTTTTCAAAACATGCCCCAACTCGATCCCGAATGGCGCCTTTTGTGCATCACTGGCTTTTTAGGCGCTCTCACCACCTTTTCCACCTTTTCAGCTGAAGTGGTTGGCATGCTTCAACAGGGCCGCTTGCTTCTTGCGATGAGCACAGCCAGCGCGCATCTCATTGGATCGCTTGTTTTGACCTATTTGGGGCTTTACACAGTCAAATTGATCGGTACCAGTCCAATTGCCTGATGGATGTCATTTTCCCTAAGGGAAAGTCCTTAAAAAGAAGGGGTCTGCTGCGTGATCTACTGGAGGACAAATTCACCCTCAGGAGTTACGCATGCAGGTTCAAATGAAGGTCAACGGTAAATCAGTCTCCGTTGACGCCGCCCCCAACACTTTGCTCGTCAACGCACTGCGCGAGCACCTCAAACTCACTGGCACCCACGTCGGTTGCGACACAGCCCAATGCGGTGCTTGTACCGTTCATGTCAACGGCCGTGCCGTGAAGTCATGCAACATGCTCACCGCACAAGCCCAAGGCGCTGAAGTGACCACCATTGAAGGCTTGGCGCATGCCGATGGCACCATGCACCCCATGCAAGCTGCCTTCAAAGAGTGCCACGGTTTGCAATGCGGTTTTTGCACCACCGGCATGGTCATGAGCGCGGTTGACATTGCAAAGCGCCACCCCAAGGCCAGCGAACTCGAAATTCGCGAATTGCTCGAAGGCAATCTGTGCCGTTGCACCGGTTACCAAAACATTGTCAAAGCCGTGCAGCAGGGTTCTGCTGCCATGAACGCTTAAGGAGCTCACCATGGGTGCATCAGATT
>JBIKOZ010000237.1:0-3548 GCA_044357745.1 Limnohabitans sp.
TGATAGGCACAAAGTCACGCAATGGGTCGTAATTGGTTTTGTTGATGGCGGGCAAGATGGCCATCACGGGCATGGCCGCCATCAGCAAGGTGTAGCCATCAGGCGGGGCCTTGCCCACAAATTCGGCTGCAATGCCGCCACCCGCGCCAACCTTGTTTTCAACCACCACCGATTGACCCAGAGTTTGCGTCAAACGCTCGGCCATGATGCGGGCAATCGAATCGGTGTTGCCACCGGGGGCAAAGGGCACCACGATCTTGACGGGTTTGTTTGGCCAAGCGGGGGCTTGCGCCAGAGCCATGCCGGGCAAGCAAGCCAACAAGCACGTTATCAAACCAGCGCGGCGCAGTTGTGATGGAAACTTCATGGTCGAGTCCTTTCAATTAAAAAGTAAATTAAAAAATGATGGCTTGTGTTCGATGCATCGCATTTGAATGGCCACCCTCATGCAACAGACTGCGCGCGTCGGATGCTGTTGATCATTGAAGAGTTCAACAGGTATTCGCGCGCCTTGATGGGATCAGCGCACACCGTGCGTAGCTCTTGCATGCGTTGAGCTCGCTGTGTCGAGTCTTTTTCTTCCAGGTTTTTTTTGTTGCGCACCGAGAGTTCTTGCACATAGGTCACATTGGCCTGTTGGCGCTGGCGGTTGTATCGGTCAAGCGCCTCGTCACCCGCTTCGCCTTTGACGACTTGCGCCAACGCATGACCAAGACTGATGGCGTCATGGATGCCGCTGTTGAGCCCAAACCCACCCAAGGGGTTGTTGACATGGGCGGCGTCACCCGCCAGCAGAACCCGCCCTTGGCGGAAGCTGACCGCCACACGCTGATGCACGCTGTAAATGCTTTGGTGTATCAACGGATAGGTGGTGCTGTCTGAGGCACCGGTGATGCGCCGAATCGCATGTTGGGCATAGGGTCCGGCCAAGGCTTCTTCCTCTGGGGTGTCGGGGTCTACAGGCAAGGTCATGCGCCACAAACCGGGCGGGCCTTCGTCAGGCATTTTGAACAGCGCGCTCCACTGCACGGGGTCACTCATGTAAGCGTTTTCGCGGTAGCCTAAAGTGGCAAAGTCAAACGTGGTGCTCAGAACGCTGTAGCGCTCGGGCCAGGTGTAGCCAGCAAAATCAATGTCGGCCGATTTGCGCACCTGGCTGCGCCCTCCATCGGCACCAATCAACCACTGCGTTTTCCAAGTGACCAAGCCCTCTGGGCCTTGAGCTTGAACCACCAAATGCTCACCCTGGCCATGTTGGCCCTCAAAGCGGTGCCCAAACACAACATCGACCAAACCGGTGCGCAATACGTGTTCCAACAAGATAGGCGTGAAGCGGTGCTGCTCCAAGTGCAAACGGTAGGGGTAAGGCGTGTCATTGCGCAGCAGGCCTAAGTCCCACTCAGCTACCAGACCCTCTTGCAAGTCGCGCGACTGCCAGTAACGCACCGCAATACCAAGCGCGCACATTTCGGCGGCAACGCCAATGCCATCGAGCATTTCCAGCGTAGGTGGGTGAAAGGTGCCAGCCCGCAGATCGATGGTCAAGCCTGGCGCAGATTCGATCACTCGACTGGCAATGCCTTGCTGTGCCAAGACCAGTGCGGTGATTAAGCCCACAGGGCCTGCTCCCACAATCATCACTGCTGGCTCACTGCTGCTTTCCATGCTGATTCCTTTCTTCATTCAAAAGAGCTTACACCCAATTCAAATGCCCCCATGTTGTTTGGCGATGGCAAGAAGATGCTAAAAGAAGTTCTGGTAGCACTGAAAAGCTAAGAATTTCTACGCTGGAGTCTAGGCTCGAAAGTGGGGTCCTCAAACCACTGTGACTGTTTCTACAAGAAACGTGGTGATTTCCCCAATGAAAGTTGCGGCATGCGCCATTGTTTCTTTGCCAATGGCCGATCCAAATGCGTTATTGATCGATTCGGTATCGTCAAACCAAAGCTCAACAATGCCGTCAATGGGCATTTCGGTGTGGCTCACAATGACCCCTTTAGGCGATTCCCGCCCTTGGATCAAATTTTGACGGTAGCCCTTGATGCCCGGCATTTGCTTGACAAGTGGGCCATGAACTTCGCGCCACTCACGGGCAAATGTTTCAGGTGAGATACCCTCACGGCGACGCAGCAAAGACATTCGTTTGAGTACTTTGCCGGATGCGGGAGGGGCGACCACCACATGCGGCTCTACCGTCACGATGCGCAGACGACCAATAAACTTATTTTCATCTTCGATCAAGATGGGGCCAACTTCAGTGGCAATCGCAGCCTGCATGCTTTCTAAGCTCTCAAACCTCAGCTGCGAAATGCCATCAAGTTGCTCGGGGCCACGCTTGAAGCTGATGCCCCGCTGTTCGCTGTCAGACCTACTAAACTGGAGTATGGCTTGATCAAAGAAAGACGCGGCATTCAATCGATCGAAGTGGGGGGGCAAATATTGCTGGCCCTTGCCCACCACGGACGCCCCATGTCCTTGGGTGATTTAGCAAGGGCTGCAAAGATGCCTTCTGGCAAAGCTCACCCTTATCTTGTGAGTTACAGCAAGCTTCAACTTGTGACGCAAGATATTGCCACTGGCCATTACTGGTTAGGGCCAACAGCCATTCAATTAGGTTTAGTCAGTCTTCAGATGCTGAACCCCGTAAGAGAAGTAACACCATTTGCAGAAACTCTTGCCCAAAAAACAGGGCACAGCGTCGCGCTCTCTGTGTGGGGAAATCAAGGCCCCACCATTGTTTTATTGGTTGATCCCATCTACCCATTGCACGTGAATTTACGCACAGGGACAGTCATGTCGCTGGCTGGAACCGCTACAGGCAGACTGTTTGCCGCTTACCTGCCAGCGAAATTAATTGAGATTTCAATGCGTGAAGATTACAAACGACTTGGGCCCGATATTTCCCACCCACTGAAACAAGAAGAAGTGGAGAAACGACTTAAAGAAGTTCGCAAGTATGGGCTCTCTAGAAGCGTCAATCATCCAACGCCCGGCGTTAATTCATTTGCAGCGCCTGTATTTGACTACTCCAAAAAAATCGTACTGGGCATCACCTTAATGGGCTCCTCATGTGCATTCGATCCTTCTTGGTCAGGCGTCCAAGCTGCAGCAGTTAAAGATTGCGCAAATAAAGTGTCTAGGCGATTAGGGTTCAGTTTTAGCGCGAGTAAAGCATGCGTTACGAAATGAACAATCGGAACGACATAGATTCTTCAAAGAATTTAATCATCGAGGAAAAATCTATTCGATAGACCATAAAAAAACCCGACCGCAACATGCGATCGGGTTTTTTGTTAGAAGGCTTTAAGTTTGCAATTTTGAAGCTTGCAAACTTTGTACCCTTAGTGCATTGCCGTACCTTGTGAGGTAGAACCGTCAAAGCTTGGGAAGCGGACGTTCTCTACGAGGTCCTGAACTTCTTGCTCTGGTTCCTTGGTCAGCAGTGACACAATGATGATCACGGCAAAGCCCAGTGGCACGCCAAAGATACCAGCAGAGATAGGCGCAATGTCCCACCATGTGTTGGCCTTCAGAATTTCAGGTGTCAG
>JBIKOZ010000138.1:0-5385 GCA_044357745.1 Limnohabitans sp.
CACCGAAAAAGACCTGAAGGATTTGCAAGCACGAGTTGCCAAAACAATTGCCTTTTTAGAAACCTTCACCCCCGCGCAGATAGATGGTACTGAAGACAAAGACATCTTGGTGAAGCGCGGCGATAAAGAAACACATTACAAGGGCATGCAATTTTTGTTAGGCCATGGACTGCCTAATTTGTATTTTCACACCACCACCACCTACAGCATGTTGCGTGCCAGTGGGGTCGAAGTGGGCAAGGGAGATTACTTGGGGAAAATCTAAACGATATTTGAAATTAACCAAGGAAGCCCAAAATGTTAAATTGGATTGATCAGCGAATACCGGTGCGGTACATCGCTTTTTTCACGGTCGTTGCACTCTGGGTTGTTTCTGGCTTGCAGTTGGCGGTGGGACAAGCAAGTTTGCTTTGGGTGCTGTGTCTGACAGGGTTGGTGGTGGTAGGTGTGCATGATCTGCAACAAACCAAGCATGCTATTTTGCGCAATTACCCCATCATTGGACACATTCGATTTCTGTTGGAATTTGTTCGACCTGAACTGCGTCAATATTTCATTGAGGGGGATGGCGATGCGGTGCCTTTCTCAAGATCGCAGCGTTCCTTGGTCTATGCACGCGCTAAAGGTGAGTCAGACAAACGACCTTTTGGAACGCAAATGGACGTCCAGGCGATCGGTTACGAGTGGCTGACGCATTCCATCAGTCCTTCGGTCATTGAATCGCACAATTTCAGGGTTCATGTGGGGGGTGATCAATGCACTCAGCCTTATGACATCAGTCTCTTCAATATTTCGGCCATGAGTTTTGGGGCACTCAGTGCCAATGCCATCATGGCTTTGAATTTAGGCGCGAAGAGAGGTGGCTTTGCCCATGATACGGGTGAAGGCTCTGTTTCACGTTATCACCGTGAGCATGGTGGCGACCTGATCTGGGAAATTGGCTCGGGCTATTTTGGATGCCGCAATGATGACGGTACATTCAATCCCGAGCGATTTAAGAAAAATGCGCTCTCGCCTCAAGTCAAGATGATTGAAATTAAGCTGAGTCAGGGGGCTAAACCAGGACATGGCGGTGTCTTGCCAGGACCCAAGGTGTCACCTGAAATCGCTGAGGCAAGGGGTGTTCCCGTGGGGGTGGATTGCGTTTCGCCTGCAGCGCACAGCAGTTTTTCAACGCCTACTGAGTTGTTGCAATTTGTGCAGACACTGAGAGAATTAAGTGAAGGCAAACCCGTTGGGTTTAAGTTGTGCATTGGCCATCCTTGGGAATGGTTTGGCATTGCCAAGGCGATGATCAAGACGGGCATCACGCCAGACTTTATTGTGGTGGATGGCTCAGAGGGCGGCACCGGTGCTGCGCCTGTTGAGTTGACCGATCACATGGGCATGCCCATGCTGGAAGGCCTGAGGTTGGTTCATAACACACTGGTGGGACTCAACTTAAGGTCGCAAATTCGATTGGGTGCCAGTGGAAAAATCATCAGTGGCTTTGATGTCATGCGCACAGTGGCTCTGGGCGCAGATTGGTGCAACAGCGCCAGAGGCTTCATGTTTGCCTTGGGCTGTATTCAAGCTCAAACAGGCCACACTGGCAATTGTCCGACCGGCGTCACCACGCAGGATCCCAAACGACAAGTGGCCTTGGTGGTGCCAACAAAGGCCGATCGCGTACAAAACTTCCACCGCCAAACACTAGAATCGGTACAAGAAATGCTGCAAGCCACAGGCTTGAAAAATCCTGCCGATTTATCTTTGCAGCACATTATGCGGCGAGTCAGTGAACATGAAGTCCAAAATTTAGCCGCTCTCATGCCTTCTTTGAAATCTGGCGAGCTGTTAAATCCAAGTCGTTTACAGGGAATGTTTCAAGCCTACTGGATGGAGGCTAGCCCTGATCGGTTTCAGTTGAATGCAGCCAGTCCGATTGTGTAAACCTTGACTTCAGTCAATCTTGGGTCAGCAGGCTCATACTAGGATGGCATTGACTCATGCTGTGTGAATTGAAGAAGGTTCAAATGTCGCGTCTCTTTATGTCTTTGCTGGCGATCTTTTCGCAATTGTTTTTTGTTGCCATGGCGCAGGATGCAAAGTTCAATTCTCAGGCCGAAAAGAATGTCAAGATTGCAATGCCCCAGGTCGCCTATCTTTGGCCCCAAATTCCTTTTGTCAGAGGCAAAGACCTTTGTCAGTACCATGACGCTTACGGTAGGACGAAAAGTGAGCAGATGGCGGAGTTGACGCATTCCGTTAAAAGCTTGATTCGAGAAGGCGTTGAATCTAAACACATCGTGGCCATCCTGAATGCCTTGGACCACCAAATTAATCAACAAAGAAGTGTTGCGGGCAGCAGTCCCGGTATGGATGTCATGCTGTCAGGCTCAGTGAAAGCGTCGCTTGATAGGGTGTACAGGGACCGCAGTCCTCAGAATCGCAAAGTGATGTTTTTCAATCCTGCACCCTTGAACGAGCTGCTGCGTCTGATGCGAGATCCTCAAAAGCAAGTGTCGTGGGATCCGCAGCTCATGCGATCGCTCTCTGGCGTGGCTTATGGCACCTATTCATATGCGCCCAGTTGCCGAGGTGAAATACTGGTCACACTGCACATCGACCTCAGTTGCGGCAACACCTATCACTTCCAAGCACAAGGATTTCCCGAGCAAGTCATGTACAGCATTGGCCAGCAAGTTTTCGAAACATTTCAGCAAACGCAGTTTCCTTCTAAGATCAAAATTGGAAGCAAGTCCCTCGAACTGGTAGGCGCGCCGGGTGCGACCATTGGAAAAGCGCCGTCACCTCGTTCTGCCGACATGGCCTGTAAAGCCATTCAGGCTAGATTACCCACTGAAGATGAGTACGAATATCTTTCCAATCTAGGCGATTGGAATGGGGGGGTCACCTGTTCAAGGAGCAAGCTGTGGGCCATGTCAGGCAACATGGTCATGGCCCCCGATTTGCCCAATCCTTCACCGGTAAGACCCGTTTCAGAATTTCCAGGGCAAGAATTTTCTTACTATTGCGTTCGTTAATCGATGTCTTCAAAATATTCAGCATGCTCTACAAATTCAAATCCAAAGTGACGGGTGATCTTATTATGTTGGCGCCCGATGCAAAGAGGCTGCTCAAAATCATGGGCCGGGGAGATCAGGTCAAGGGTATTTTTTTGGCAGAACAATTGAAGGCGGCCATTGAGGCGCTCGAAAATGCGGTGGTCCTTGAGGAAGCTGCGGGGTCACAAGATCCGAAGCAAATTTCATTGCGCAATCGTTCTCAGCCCATGTTAAAAATGCTCAAGGCTTGCCAAGCCAAATCGGTGGATGTGGTGTGGGGCGTTTAAGCTCACCCCAACGGACATTGCCTATTTGCTGAAACCAGGCCCTGTTAGTTTAAATCCCGCTTGAATGTTGCGTTTGGCAAACCAGCCTTGGTTCATTTCTAAAACGTAGCGTACCGGCTTCTTCGAGCAATGCGAGTCCTCGGTCATCGGTTTCATCTCGACCAGGTTCACAATGGTGCCATCGTCTGCCACAAAGGCTGTTGAAAGTGGGATGAGCGTATTTTTCATCCAAAAACATTGCACCGCAGCTTGCTCAAAGACAAACAACATACCTTCGTTCTGAGGCATTTCTTTGCGCCACATCAGTCCAATTTGTCGCTGCTCAAAATCCTGAGCTAGCTGCGCTTGAATCAAGTGCATGCCTGCGCTCAAGCTTACTTTGGGCAATTGCAACTGAGGCAGACCTTGGGCCCCAATGTGGAGGCTTAAAAATCCACTGAGGAGGGCGACAAAAAACGCCTGAATGAACAATGTAAATTTGGGCTGAGAAAGTTTGATTGGGCAGTTCATAGGGGCGCTTTGATGGGTCTTGCTCTGGTGTGATTGTGGCTGATTTTCTGGCTAGAATGAATCAACCGAGAGCTTTGCCATGTATCAACACATCCAGTTGCCGCCCCAGGGATCAAAAATCACGGTCAATGCCGATCATTCATTGAATGTCCCGCACGACCCCATCATTCCCTACATTGAAGGCGATGGCACTGGGGTCGACATCACCCCTGTCATGATCAAGGTGGTCAATGCGGCTGTCCAAAAGGCCTACAAATCTCAGCGAGCCATTCAATGGATGGAGGTTTATGCCGGCGAAAAAGCAAGCCAGCTCTACGGTGCGGACGTATTCTTGCCCGAAGAAACATTGGCTGTTTTAAAAGATTACGTGGTCTCCATTAAAGGCCCATTGAATGCCCCCGCCACTGGCGCTATCAGATCCCTCAATGTGGCCCTGCGACAGGCGCTGGACCTTTACGTTTGCCTGCGGCCTCTTCGGTATTTCAAGGGCGTGCCATCCCCCGTTCGCGAGCCTGAAAAGACGAACATCACACTCTTCCGAGAAAACTCGGAGGATATCTATGCGGGCATTGAGTTTGATGCTGACAGTCCAGAATGCAAAAAACTCATCCACTTTTTAACCCATGAATTGGGAGCGAAAAGCATTCGATTTCCCAACACTTCTGGCATTGGCTTGAAACCTGTCTCCAGTGAAGGCACCCAACGCTTGGTGCGTAAAGCCATTCAATATGCGGTTGACCATGACAAACCCAGTGTGACCCTTGTTCACAAGGGCAGCATCATGCGGTATACGGAGGGCGCATTCAGAGATTGGGCCTATGAATTGGCGAAGAAAGAGTTTGATGCCAAGATCATGGATGATGGGCCTTGGTGTCAATTCAAGAGCTCCAAAACGGGCAAGAACATCATTGTCAAAGACATCCAGATGGATGCGTTCTTGCAACAAATTTTGATGCGCCCTCAAGAGTTTTCTGTTGTTGCAACTTTGAATTTAAATGGGGACTATATTTCGGACGCTGTTTCTGCACAGATAGGTGGAATTGGCATCGCGCCTGGCGCCAACATGTCGGACAGCATTGCTTGTTTTGAGGCCACGGTTGGGGCGCACAGTAAATTTGCAGGCAAAGATTATGTCAATCCGGGTTCGGAAATTTTGTCTGCAGAAATGATGCTGCGTTACTTAGGTTGGACGGAAGCTGCTGACATCATCATCAAGGCCATGGAGGAGGCCATTCAAAGCAAACGAGTGACGCATGATTTTGCGCGCCTCATGGATGGCGCCTCTCAAGTCAGTTGTTCGGGCTTTGGCAATGTGGTCATTGACTTCATGTAATTTGTGAGTTGAATCCCCCTAAAGCAAGCAAATGTACGAAGAAAATCAAAGCTTTGTTCCTGAATCATTCATGTCACTTTATTTGGACAAGGGGCGAGTCAAGCCACGTCTCACAAGAATAGATTTAAGCGCACGCTATGAGCTTTGCGAAGACATGGCCAACATGCTCATTGAAACTGCAAGCAGTCAACAATTTCAGCTGGGCATC
>JBIKOZ010000141.1:0-5337 GCA_044357745.1 Limnohabitans sp.
TGAGCTCTGGGAGGTGTTTCTAGTCGACTGTCAACAATGACCAAGTGCGGCATGCGTGGCGATTTGTCTAAGTCGGGGCAGAGCCGGAGGTCAAGCACGGGGTCGTCCTTCAAGACGGTGCCGATGCCCGTGAGAATGGCGCAAGCGCGGGCACGCCAAGCGTGGCCATCGGCCCGCGCTTCTGGTCCGGTGATCCATTGACTCTGGCCATTTTGCAAGGCGGTTTGGCCGTCTAAGGAGGCGGCAATTTTCATTCGCACCCAGGGTTTTGCGCGCGTCATGCGACTGAAGAACCCGGGGTTTTGCAAGGCGGCCTCTGATGCGCCATCACCCAGCGTCACCTCAATCCCTGCGGCTCTTAGACGGTCAATGCCTTGTCCGGCCACCAAAGGGTTGGGGTCGGGTAAAGAGGCCACTACTTGAGTCACTTTGGCTTGTATCAGCGCATCGCAACAGGGGCCGGTTTTGCCGTGATGTGCGCATGGCTCTAGGGTGACATAGGCGGTTGCGCCCGCCACGCTATGACCCCTTTGGGCGGCATCATGCAGCGCCATGATTTCTGCGTGGGGCTCGCCCGCCTTCTGGGTGTGTCCGAGCCCTAAAACCTTGCCTTCTGCGCTCACAATGACGCAGCCCACCCGGGGGTTAGGCGAGGTGCTGCGCAGGGCTTGAGTGGCCAAGTCCAAGGCTTTT
Source organism: Limnohabitans sp. (assembly GCA_044357745.1). Classification (GTDB taxonomy): domain Bacteria; phylum Pseudomonadota; class Gammaproteobacteria; order Burkholderiales; family Burkholderiaceae_C; genus Limnohabitans_A. Next base: position 694 of record JBIKOZ010000141.1, read on the forward strand.
TGCATGTACGGGCTGGGACGCATGGGTTCGATATTCTGGGTGAAATAAATGGACTCAGTGGATGGCAAGGATACGACAACTTAAGAACCCACCCAAGTGGGTGTAGAAGCACGGCGTTTAATCCAGAATAACTCCGAGGAATTTGGCCCGTCAAGCCAAGATACTTGGATGCGAAGCTCTTCCAAGCTTGCCATCGATGGGCCATTGGCAAGCAGGTGCGTGACTTGCCAGGTTCTTTGCAAATGAAAGCCCGGATCGGTCGAGAGAGGCGACAAATCAGCGCTGCTCGAAAACGCTTGAATGCAAGTGGCGGTTTGAACCCCCCAACATTCCGCCAAGTCCTGCGCCAAGCCACTGGCCAAGTCCAAACGTTGGCTGGCTTGCGTAGCGGCCAAATTCACCGCGCTTAACCGAACTGAACCCGCCAAGCCCAAGGCCAACAAGCCACTGGCCATGACCGCCTCCAAAACGGTGAAGCCAGAAAAGAGATTTTGTTTGGAGGGCGTGAATTTCAAAGTGATCAGCTGCCATTTTTCCAGGTCCCTGCAATGCGCTGAACGCGAGTGGGGTCAATGCCTGCGGGCCATAAGCTGGGGTCAAAAAGTGGGGGGTCGGTGTGGATGGGAACGTACAAAGCCTGTTGCACGCTGGAACGGCTGCCTACGCCTGGATGCATTGCATTGAGCCGTATTTCGGTCATCACCATGATTCGATGAGGTGATTGCTGTGCATTGCGAACCAAACGAATCGAAGCGTGGGCAGGGTCGGCAAATTCGGGCAGTGGTAAATCAGGCATGGACAACAGCATGCATTGCCATTGAGAAGACGGTTTGTTGCCAGGGCAGTCTAAAGGCGATGCTTGATGCCATAAAAGCAAATCGGCGCCAGCCCCGCGGCTTGCGTAATGCCTGTCAATGCTCGCAATGGCGGTCTCCAACAAAGCCTCGCTGGTGGCCAAGGCTTGCGCTGCAAACATTTGCTGTTGACTGCGCGTGGTTTCTGCAGAAACGGTCTTAAAGCTGAGCCAACCCGACATGCTGGTGAGCAACAGCAAACTCGTGGTGGTCATGAGGGTGGCCATGCCATTTTGTAACTTCAAAGCGATGTGTTTTCGCATGGGCCTGCACCTGTACCTTGTCTTTGGTGTGCTGAGTGGTTGCGAAAGCGCACGATGCGTTGCACTGAGCGGGGTATCTTTTCGGAGGCCGACTGACTGCGAACCAAGATGATGAGCAGGTCACCCTGGTTTGAATGTGAGTTGTCGCATTCCAGGTCAAAGCTAAGTTCTAGAATTTGCAAATTTTGACTGTCGTTGAGAGCGGTCCAGACAATGCGCTGACAAGATGTTTTGATTTGTAATTCTTGGCCACTTAGTCGAAAGCCGCTGCATTCATTGCTGTCTTTTTTGCCATTGCCGTTGCGATCCATGCTGAAAAGGATTTGATGATTGCTCACTTCAAAATCTTCTTTTAATCCACAAAATTCGGAGGGGCAGTTGCCTACAGGCTGCGTGGCGAGGGCCAGAGTGAGGGCCTGAAAATTTGACTTTCTGATATCGTGAACCATGGTGTCCATCAGTGCCCGTGTGTCTTGCTGGGTGTGATTGCGCGCCGAAATTTGGCGATCACTGAGCCACTGCAGATTGAACCAAGCTGAAGCGGCACTCAGCATGCTCAGGCCCATTGCCAAGCCAACGAGTAAGTTCACCATTTCCAGCAACGCCCAAGGTCGGCATTTGCATCGCCATTGCTGGTTCTCAGAATTGCGGCATTTTCAGATACAAACAGGCTTAGCACATGGCAAGGCGTGTCGCGCGCTTGCAAGCCTGATGCAGTAGCGTGGAGAACATAAGTATCGGAGCTGATATTTTCCAGGTTAAGCATGTAGTGGCCTGATGAAGAGTATGAATTTGACCAGCCTAAATCTGTGAGTTTGCTGGCATATTGGCTGTGTTGGCCTCTGTAGTGCAACTGCTTGAGATGCAATTGCAGCAGGGTGTTTTGTGCATCTTGTCTGCGACTTTGGAGCCATGTTTTTTCCAAGTTGGGCAATGCAATGCCCATCAGCAAGCCCATGAGCGCTACACTCAAAAGCGACTCGATCAAGGTAAAACCGCGCAACGAAGTTCTTGGAAAAATGGTCATGCATCAGAGCTTACGCGCTGTTGTGCATGGCATCACTACGTTGGCTTGCATCGCGCCATGCTTGGCAGTCAATGCAAGAAAAAATGCACCTTACTTTTTTAAGCTGGTAAAGATGAAGAATGATCTGTCCCAACAGCCATGCCAAACTCATGCGAGCAGTCAAAGCCAAATCGGCCAAAGCTTGATGGAGACGCTCTTTGTGTTGTTGATCGTAGCCGTGTTGTGTGCTTCTGCCGCTTCGAACCTGCCTTGGATACAATCCAAACTTCAGGTTCAAAGTGCAGCAGAGGACATGTTGAATGCGATGCTGACTGCCCGCACAGAGGCCCTTAGGCGAGAGATGCGTGTGACGCTGTGCGTGGCCCAACAAGCCATTGTTCCCCTTGCTTGCGCGCCGATTAATTCAGGTGCATTTGTCGGCGCTTGGCAACAGGGCTGGTTGATGTTCGAAGACAGTAACAGCAATGGATTGTGGGATTCTGGGGAGGCCTTATTGATGCAACATGCGGCCCTTAAAGCCCAGGTTTCGGCAACAGGCAACGAAAAAGTCAATCGCTATATTTCTTTTGGTGCAACTGGCCGAAGTCTGATGTTAAGCAGCGCATTTCAGGCCGGCACACTGACTTTTTGCGAGCGCCAAACCACCCGCAGAACGGGTTGGTTGTTAATCCTGAATGCGGTGGGGCATCCCCGTTTAGAGAAGGCCTTCATTGCCCAATGTTTGTGAGCTTTGACAGGGGTGCCGACTTGTGTCGGCAGCAAACTTTCGGCGTATTACTTGCTGACTTCGTCGACCAACAACTTGAAGTCGTCAATGTCTTCAAAACTGCGGTACACGCTGGCAAATCGAACGTATGCCACTTTGTCGAGCTTTTTCAACTCTCGCATCACCAACTCGCCTAGCTTGTTGGAGGCCACTTCACGTTGCGCGAAGTTCAAAAGTTTTTCTTCGATGCGCTCAATGGCCGAATCGACTTGCTCGGTACTCACGGGTCGTTTTCGCAGGGCTAAGTTCATGCTTGCGCGCAATTTGATGCGTTCGTATTCAATGCGGCGACCATCTTTTTTCACAATGGCGGGAAAGTTAACTTCGGGCCGCTCGTAAGTGGTGAAGCGTTTTTCGCATGCCGCACATTGACGGCGCCGGCGAATCAGGTCCCCATCTTCAGCCAGCCGTGTCTCCACCACTTGGGTTTCGTTGTGGCTGCAGAAGGGGCACTTCATTTGTAAACAGGGAATCGTGCGGTCAAGGCATTGACCTTGACGCGCACGGCTTCAATGTTGGTCATGTCAAGGGGGTTGTCGAGGACATCGGCAATCAGATGTCCTGTGATGCGCGCTTCTTCGTCCTTGAAGCCGCGGGTGGTCATGGCGGGAGTGCCCACGCGAATGCCGCTAGTGACCATCGGTTTCTCGGGGTCGTTGGGGATGGCGTTTTTGTTGATGGTCATGTGCGCCTGGCCCAGTGCGGCCTCGGCCACTTTGCCGGTAATGCCTTTGGAGCGGAGGTCCACCAACATCAGGTGGCTTTGCGTGCCACCACTCACAATGCGCAGGCCGCGCTGTGAGAGTGTTTCTGCCACGATTTGAGCATTCTTGATAACTTGCTGTTGATAGACCTTGAACTCAGGCGCCATCGCTTCTTTGAAAGCGACGGCCTTCGCCGCAATCACGTGCATGAGGGGGCCGCCTTGCAGGCCAGGGAAAATGGCGCTGTTGATGGCTTTTTCGTGTTCGGCTTTCATCAAAATAATGCCGCCACGGGGGCCGCGCAAACTCTTGTGCGTGGTGGACGTGACCACATCGGCGTGGGGCACGGGGTTGGGGTAAACGCCGGCAGCAATGAGGCCAGAATAGTGGGCCATGTCGACTAGAAAAATGGCGCCCACATCTTTGGCCACTTTGGCAAAGCGTGCAAAGTCAATGTGCAAGCTGTAAGCAGATGCGCCGGCAATGATCAGTTTGGGTTTGGTTTCGTGGGCCTTTTTTTCCATGGCATCGTAGTCGATGACTTCTTTCGCATCGAGGCCATAGCTCACCGCGTTAAACCACTTGCCGCTGATATTGAGCGGCATGCCATGTGTCAGGTGGCCTCCTTCGGCCAAACTCATGCCCATGATGGTGTCGCCGGGCTTTAAAAATGCCAGGAACACGGCCTCGTTGGCAGAAGCCCCGCAGTGGGGTTGTACGTTGGCAGCGTCTGCGCCATAGATTTGTTTGATGCGATCGATGGCCAATTGCTCGGCGATGTCGACGTACTCGCAACCAGCGTAGTAGCGCTTGCCTGGATAACCTTCGGCGTATTTGTTGGTGAGTTGGGAGCCCTGAGCTGCCATCACGGCAGGGGAGGCATAGTTTTCGCTGGCAATCAGTTCAATGTGATGCTCTTGGCGGGCGTTTTCGGCCTGAATTGCGGCATAAATCTCTGGATCGGTTTGTTCAATCAGGATGTTTTTAGAGTACATGGTGGAGCTTTCAATCGATGCCCAAGTGTAGCCGA
>JBIKOZ010000140.1:0-5337 GCA_044357745.1 Limnohabitans sp.
TCGCCGCTTTGCCCGTGCTCATTTTGGAACCCCGTTTGTCTCCCATGGTCTTGTTCAATGAAATGTTCAAGTCCTACAACTCTTTCATTTTGTTGGCGGTTCCCTTCTTTCTGCTCACCGCCAATTTGATGAACAGTGGCGGCATCACAGACCGACTCATGCGCTTATCCCGCGCTTTGGTAGGCCATTTTCCGGGTGGCCTGGCACAGATCAATGTGATCTTGTCGGTTTTCTTTGCTGGCATTTCAGGCTCTTCCACCGCAGATGCGGCCAGCCAGGGCAAGCTCTTCATTGAGGCTCAGGTGAAGGAAGGTTATGACTTGTCTTTCTCGATTGCCATCACCGCCGTTTCTGCCGTGCTTGCCGTCATCATTCCGCCATCGATCTTGATGGTGGTCTGGGGCGGAGTTATTTCTACATCCATCGGCGCAATGTACTTGGCTGGCATTGTGCCGGGCTTGTTGATTGGACTGGCTCAAATGGCCACGGTTCATGCCTATGCCAAAAAACGCAACTATCCGGTCTACCCTCGCGCAAATTTAACCGAAATGTACAAGGCTGCCATCGTGTCAATTCCGGCCATGATGACACCCGTCATCATTGTGGGCGGCATATTGGTAGGGCTTTTCACAGCCACAGAATCTGCAGCTGTAGCGGTCTTGTATGCGGCCGTTTTGTCGATGCTTTTCTACCGCGAAATGAATTGGAAAAGTTTCATTGCAGCCATTGTGGACACTGGCAAACTCAGCTCGGTCGCATTATTTTGTGTCGGTACCGCATCGGTCTTTGGCTGGTTGCTGGCCTACTACCAGATCCCTAAAGCCTTGCTGGCCAATGTGACAGACTGGGGGCTGGGGGTCATCGGTGTTGGCCTCTTAATCGCTGGCGCCTTTTTGGTGGTGGGTTGCTTTCTTGATGCCATTCCTGCCATCATCATTGTCGGCACCACCTTGCAGCCTTTGGCCGAATCAGTGGGCATGCATCCGGTGCACTTTGCCATTGTGGGCATTGTGTCTTTGGCATTTGGCCTCATCACACCGCCTTACGGCATGTGCCTGATGATATCGTGCGCCGTTGCCAAAGTACCCATCAGCTTTGCAATCAAAGACACCATGATCATGTTGATTCCCATGTTGGTGGTACTGATGGCCATCATCGTGTTTCCCGACATCGTGCTGTTTTTACCGCGATTTTTCGCTCCTGAAATGATCAAATAATTTTGGCGTCATGGATGCTCTTCTTAGGATCATTTGTGATGCCAATACCGACGCTGCATGTCTCGCTCGCAAGTCAATTCCTGAGGCGTAGCACTTTTCCAATAGGCAGCACCGCAAGCACTCGACTGTAATACTGGCACGCCTTGCGCTACATAGCGCGCCATAATTTGCAGCGCAGGGTGTCCGTATCTGTTTCGATATCCCGACTGCACCATGGCCCAACTCGGCTTCAAGGTCTGAACAAATATCGCTGTCGATGAGGTTTTACTGCCATGGTGGGGCACCAAAAGAAAATCAACCTTTTGTAGTGCATTGGCTTGAAACAATGCCAGCTCTTGTGGCGCTTCAATATCTCCCGTCAACAAGGCACTGCCCTGATGCGCATCATTAGCCGAGTCTAAAAATGCAGCTTGCATTGCATCAACGCGCAAGACACAACTCAATGAGTTTGTAGAAGCCATTCTTTCGTAATCCAAGGGTTTGGGGTGCAAAATTTCAAATCGAACCCCATCCCATTCCCACTGCTGTCCAGCCTCGCACCTCTGCGCAGCCCGTGCCTGGGTGAGGGGATGGCCAACTTCCAATGAAGTCAATAAATCAGCGCCCTTTTGAGAGCTCAAAACAGAGGCCGCACCGCCAGTATGGTCAAGGTCGCGGTGGCTCAAAATAAGCTTGTCCAAGTGCACACCCATTCGCGTCATCAATGGCACCAAGACACGTTGACCTGCATCAGATTCTTCGGAATATTGCGGGCCTGCGTCATAAAGCAGCGCGTGATGACGTGTCCTGACCAACACGGCACTGCCCTGCCCCACATCTGCTGCCCAAAGATCAAATTGACCCCAAGCAGGTTGAGGCGTCTGCCACATCAACGCTGGGAACATGAATGGCAAACCCCAACAACGCAAAGTCCAAGGCCACTTTTGCAACAGCAAAAGCCCACCCACGACAGACAGAACAATGAAGGCAAGCGGGGGCACGGGTAGATTCCAAATACCCCAATGCCAAGTGGCCATGAAATTCAACATGGACAACAAAGGGTGAAAAGCCCATGCCGCAAGATGCCACAGGGGCGACCAAATCACCCCGGCCAGGGCCAACGGCGTGACAACCCAAGTCACCCAAGGAATAGCAACTAAATTGGCCAGCCACCCAACCCCAGAAACTTGACCGAAGAAAAGAATCGACAGTGGCGTCAATGCCAGCGTGACCACCCATTGCTCTCTCAACAAGCGAACGATTGAACCCCAAACATGAAGTTGCCGAGAATCGTTTGCCAGCAAGACCCCCACCGCCACAAAACTCAACCAAAACCCGGCCTGCAACAAAGCCCACGGGTCCCACAATACGACCCACCACAGTGCCGCTCCCCAGACCCACAACCATGGCCACTGCCCACCTCTGACACGCAAAAAGTTGACGACGATCAACATGATCACCGTGCGCTGCGCAGGCAAGCCCCAGCCACTGAACAAGGCATACAAAGTGGCGCTAATCACACCGCCCCATGCGCCTGCGTAGGGTGCTGGCCAGCGCAAGCAAAACCAATTCGTTTGCCCTGCAGACCAGCGCCACGCAAATCCAATCAAGGCTGAAGCGACCCATGCAAAGAGGGTAATGTGCAAGCCAGAAATACTCATCAAATGGGCCACGCCCGTGGCCCTGAAAACGTCCCAATCTGTTTTTGTCAAAGCCGCTTGATCGCCCATGACCAAGGCAGCAATGATGCCGGACATGCGGCGTTGATTTAAATCACCATCGGCAAACGTACGGTCTATTTGCGCCCGAACCCTCTGCCGCGCTTGTGTCACTGGGTAGCGCCACGATGCACTGAGTTTTTGTGGCGTCACATCACGCTTGCCACTGCGCACCGTGCCAGTCGCGCCCAAGCCTTGCTCCCAAAGCCACAGTTCATAGTCAAAGCCACCTGGATTCAAAGTTCCGTGGGGCGCCTTGAGTCGGACATTGAACTGCCATTGGTCCCCCGCTTGCAGCACATCCCATGCTTGACTTTCCATGGCCATGCCAGAAGATGGCGTAGACCTGACATCGGGGTCGTACCATGCCAAATCAAGGTGTGCGGGTACTTTGACGCTCGCTGAATTGTCTGTGCGATTTGCAGCGCTGACTTTGAACTGAAAACGAATGCCCAGCGGGCTTCTTTGCGGTAAGGAAGACACTATTCCCACGACGCTCAGGTCAACGCCTTCCAAAGCGGGCGCCAATGTGTCTTGCGCTTGAATGATGCATCTTGCGTTGACCACAGCAAGGGCCATTGAACAAGAGGCCATGCTGAGCACCCAAAGTGCAAAGACATGTGAACTGAAACCAAGTGTCAAACGGTCATGAAGCTTCAGAAACTGTGCGGCGCACACAAGCAGCACCGTACCTAAAAATCCTAAACCCAGCACCCATGGAAGGGGCCAAATATCTGACTGTTGCAGTTGAATGCCAGTGCCTAACAACCACCCCCACACAAGCCACGGCGCCCTTTGCAACATCTTGAGCCTTTCTGCGTGGCCAACCATGGCGCGGCTTTTGACAGTTTAGGTAGCCCAGCGGCAAATTCGATGCAGCCGCAGTTGCGCTTGCTTGCATTGAGGTGCTTTCACGTTGCACAGAATCTTGGTAAGATTTCGATCCGTCGCGCCCCTTTCAAACTTTTACAAGCTGATCCCTACGAAGCCCTCCATGAACATTTACAAACGCCTAGAAGAACTTCAAATTACCCTACCCCCTGTGGCCACCCCAGCCGCAGCGTATGTGCCATTTACCCAAACAGGCAATCTCGTCTTCATCAGTGGCCATATCTCTAAAAAAGACGGCAAAGTTTGGGCGGGTCAATTTGGAAAAAACATGGCCACCCCTGAAGGTCAAGCGGCTGCGCGTGCAGTGGCCATTGATTTATTGGGAACGCTGCATGCAGCCGTCGGCGACCTCAACAAGGTCAAACGCATTGTCAAAGTGATGAGCTTGGTGAACTCAAGCCCGGACTTTACAGAGCAACATTTGGTGACCAACGGATGCAGTGAGTTATTGGGACAAGTCTTGGGCGATAAGGGCGTGCATGCCCGCAGCGCTTTTGGCGTGGCTCAGTTGCCCATGGGCGCATGCGTTGAAATTGAATTGATCGCTGAAATCGACTGAACTGTGGTGTATCTCAGAGGCCTTTCTGACGGCGCTCATTCTAAATTCGTCGAATTTGCCACATTGGCTTAATTTGCAAGTCTTAAGCAAGCGAATGCAAAAAACGCAGTTTACAGAGGGGGAATGTTAATTTTCACATCATAAAGTGTTCTTATTTGAGGAATTATTAGTTACAAGTAACTCATAAGTGTATACAAAACAAGTTAGGATGAATCCTTAAGTTAACAATTACAAAAGGACATCCGCCATGAAACCACTTTGTGTCAGCTTCGTCGAACAAGACCCTCATTTGGCGGAGCAAGTGCTGTCACACCTTCACAGTGCTGGAATGAAAGGCCTCCATTGCAATCATCCAGATGGCTTCATGGCTCAAAAACAACATCAGACCATCGACGTTGTTGTTTTAGATGCTGACACACTGGGCGAGCAAAGACTGACACTGGCCGGTCAATTGGCCAAGCACCCGGAACTTAGAGTGATCATGATTTCCCCTGCGGCAGAACCTCATGAACGCATTGCAGCCATTGCAGCAGGTGCAGACGTGTGTCTGAGCAAGCCTTTCAATCCGACCGAGCTGGTGGCCATTATTCAGCGCTTGGCCGCCAGATTGCCCAGGACGCTTCAATACGGATGGACGATTGACCCAGTCAGGGCCCTCCTCACAGGGCCGGCTAACAATGCCATCGGTTTAACCGCCATGGAAACAGTCCTCTTAACCCAATTGGCCATGGCACCAGAACAAGCACTGCGCAGCGATGCGCTAGAGATGGCGATTTGGGGTCTCTCAGACTTTTACAACAACAAGCGTTTGCAAGTTTGTGTGTCGCGTCTTCGCAAAAAATTAACACACAGACATGGCCCCGAAGAACTGCTTGCCACTTGCTGGCGTTCAACGTATCAATTTGTGCCGCGAATGCATTTCGCGCCCAAACGATAGGCCTTTCATTGGCCCAAAAACAAAGCCCCTTGAGAG